>SKOL01000778.1 GCA_007120055.1 Anaerobacillus sp. | reverse complement strand
TGATGATCTAACGGTCGAAACTGAAAAAGAAGCTTTACTTCCCGTCAAAGAAAACACGTTAATTACTGAGCCGTTAGCTAAATCATCAGAAGCATAGTTTCACTAAAAAGCGTGGTTGAGCGATTATTAGCTCAACCACGCTTTGTTTATTTAATGGAAAACTTGTGGAACATTTTGTGACTTGATATGTTCTTTTAACGAGACATGTAATTGCCTGTTTTCTGTTAGAGATGCGTAAAATATTGTTTTTAAATCTTGAATGTTTACTTTTCCTAATTCTTTGATTAGCCAATCTTCCGTTACATTCAACATTCTTAAAGTCTCTTCGTATATAGCCCCTTCAATTATAACTGGATAAGCAATTCCCGGAGATACTTTAGTAAGTCCCATATCTTCAATGGTAACTACCGCTTTACGATCTTCTCGATGAATCGTTAATTGCCCATTCGCTTCAATAATACCTAGCTTCACATCACTCACATCAAAAATGTCATTTTCTCTAAGCATTTGCAAAATGTTATCAACCGAATAACGAATTTGACGAAGATTTTTTACTAGAAATTGACCATTATGAATAACTGTGGTAGGTTCAAATGTAATCAGCTTACCAAAATTTCGGTTCGTGATTTTCCACCTTGAAACACCTATTTGAAAAATTCCGATTAAAACTATGGCTACAGCGGTATGTATGTGACTAATCTTAGGGTCAGCAAGGTCAGCCCCAACAACTGACCCTAGTGAAAGAATGATTAGGAAATCAAATACAGGCAATTCAGCAATTGAGCGCTTCCCCATCTTAATCGTTACAAATAATAGCAATGGAAAAATCGTAATAATCCTTAAAAAAAGTATCCCCAGCTCTTGTAAAAGTTCCATTAAATTCAATTCCCCTCAAGTTTTGTACTTGGGGTTATTATTTTCTATTTTGTTGTAGGATATTAATTCTATTACTACATTTAATTATGACAACATTTATTATATCTCTATGTATTACCAATAATTATCACATATTAATTCTCCATTGTAACTTAATTAAACTGCTTTTTACGAAACAAAAAAAACATTGGCCCTTTTAATAATCTTTTACTTAGTGGAACATTAAACCGCTTAATAAAATAAACAACGGAACATAGAGAAAGAACGGTTGTAAAAAGTGGTCTTTTAATGAATAAAAAGCTATATAAGTACATTTTCAAATATAAAAGCCCTGACCAAAATATGTTCCAACCATGTTTAAAGCTAATCATATTTCTTTTCGCTAAAATATATTCGAAAAGTGAAGAACCGAACACCCACTTTATAATATGTAAAATTTGTTGTGTGAATGATTTTGGAAATTTTGATAAACATAAAAGAACTAATAATGGAGTGACAACAAACATATGTAAACCTCTTAAAATTCGCCAGTCAATTCCATCAGGCTTAAACTCCCACACAAGAAACCTTTTACATAAATGATAATATAGCCCGTTACAAACGGTAGCATAGAATACGCCTTTATAGTACTTAGGGATATTCAGCCACGTTTTCTCCTTAAAATTTAGTACTAAAATCATAACCACCATCACGATATGTTTCATACAGTTTCTCCTTTTAAGTCAAAAAAGTTTGTACCGCATATTCTAACCAATTAATTTACATTTAATTTACATTTGCTGTAAAATACCACAAAATACCTACCATAGATAATATACCTGCATTTATAAAAATGGCACCTTTCTTCAATAGAGTAACTACCAATTTCCCATAACATAGCGATTCTATAATTTTTACATGATATAATGATAGATATAAAAGCTTTATAAAGCAGTAGGAAAGTTAGAAAGGAAGTCGCCTGTGAACAAAAGTATCATTATGAAAATATTAGTCATTATCATCGTCACTGCGATTTTAGGAGAATTTAAAATAAATCCGTTTGATAGTTCTTTTCGTTTCGGATTAGGGAGTGCTGGTTTCTTCTTTTTATTGCTTTTTTATAAAGAAGTTCCCTATCGAATTACAGGGCTTGTCACTGGAATTTTTACGACGATTTTTCGTATCGGACTTGATTATATTGTGCTAGATTCCTTTTCTTTTTTCGCTTCATTACAAACACATAGCCCGATCATCGGCTATTATTTTACATTTGCACTTCTGCTCGGATGGATGATGGAGAAGAAGTTTTACGAAAAACCACTACTACTCGTTCTTTTTGGAGCGTTTTGTGATGCTTTTGCCAATTTTGTAGAAATCATAATTATTTTTTCTTTTTCACCTGCTTATGTTTCTAGCTCTTTTGAAAAAACATTATTCATTTTAGTTGTAGCAATCATTCGAAGCATTTTTGTCGTCGGTTTATATACGATGTTTCAAGCGAATAAATTAAATGCCGTATACGAAGAGCAGCGCACACGTTTTGAACACATTCAAAAAATATTATCGGAACTTTATATTGAAGGGTTTTATTTACGAAAAACACTTAATGATATTGAAAGTGTTACGGCCAAAGGGCATCATTTATACAGAGAATTAAAAACATCTGAGCTCCCAAAAGAAGTTTCAACACTAGCTCTAACAGTCGCTCAAGAGTTACACGAAGTAAAAAAAGA
The DNA here is from genome assembly GCA_007120055.1 of Anaerobacillus sp. Next base: position 5,731 of record SKOL01000778.1, on the reverse strand, counting down.
CAACCAGCGCATTTTAGCTGGACTTGAAAAAGTCATTCAGCATGAGGATCGTAAACAAAAGATTAGTTTATCAGATATTATCGATTTAAGTATTAAATCTAACGAAAAATACGGGCAGTTTTTACAAAAAGAGGTTCAGTTCTCAACAAACCAACAAAGCAACTTCAATGTTGCACCTGTTTACCCACTATTAGTAATTATTAATAACCTTGTTGCAAATGCGATCGAAGCGCTCTCAAGCGAAGGGCATATAAAAATTAATACTCGTATAGTAAACTCTCATCATATTATTGAAGTCATTGATAACGGAGTTGGGATCGATGAAGACGAACGAGAAGTGATCTTTGAACCTGGTTATACAACGAAGTTTGATGACAGTGGACAAGCTTCTACAGGAATCGGTTTATCACACGTAAAGTCGATGGTTCAAGAATTAGGTGGCACGATCGAAGTGTCATCAGACGAAAATGGCACAGCTTTTACAATGCTTCTGCCAATATCAGTGATTGAAGCAAAGGGGTGACGTTTAATGTTGAACTACTACATATTAGATGATGACATTTCTACACGAAAAATTTTAGCACGCATCATTAACAGCGAATTATTAGGTGAAGTAATCGGTGATAATGAACAACCACATGAAGCAGTCAAAGAAATCATCAGAATGCAGCCGGCGATCGTACTTATCGACTTACTTATGCCTGGACAAGATGGTATTGAAACCGTGCAACAATTAAAAGAAATGAATTTCTCTGGCAAATTCATTATGATTTCGCAAATCGAAAATAAAGATATGGTCGGAAAAGCGTATGAAGTTGGTGTCGAATATTTTATTCATAAACCAATTAATAAAATTGAGGTTAAATCTGTCATTAATAAAGTAATCGAACAAATTAAAATGGAAAAGTCTTTACGTACAATCCAAGAAAGTCTATCCCTGTTTCCTTTTTCCGAACAGCAATCTATAGATTCAAAACCTAGTTTAGAAGCGGTTATGCGTGAAATCTTAACGGACCTCGGAATTTTAGGTGAAACTGGAAGTTTAGACGTGATGGACTTAATGAAACTACTAAAACATAGCGAAGAACACTTTGAAAATATCCCATTAAAAACTTTATATGTTCAAGCACTACAAAGAAAAAACTTAGATACAAGTGAAAAAGCAATAAAAGCTTTTGAACAACGACTTCGGCGTGCGATTAATCAAGCACTTACAAACCTAGCTTCTTTAGGCTTAACTGACTATATGAATCCTAAATTCGAGCTATACTCATCAAAGTTTTTTGATTTTAGTGAAGTACGCTTAAAAATGAATGAACTAGATGAAAAAAACTCTACGCGTAACCCGAGAATTAATATTCGTAAATTTTTGTATGCGTTTTACGTAGAAATTCTAGGTCGGATGAAGTGAGGCTGTAGTGACGATATATTTCACCATCTAATATGGAAAAGGCGGGTGCTTTCCCTCACTTTACCTTGACCTTCTTATGAATCTCAGACGGTCGTTCGCAAAAGCACCCACCTTTTTTCATACAACCGGCATGACAATATATTGTCACTATCTAAAAAAAAAATTCCGGTCGACTTCCCTCACTTTGCTGTACACCGTCACCACCTTTTACGTATATAAAACCCTAAAATACCTTGTAAAATCATTCCTCAATTCCCTTTCTAACCTTCCAACTTTCGGCTAACTAACCAACAAGCCAACTAACCAACAAACCAACCACTTTCACACAAATCAACTCAAAACTTTGTCAAAACGGTTAATTTTAGAATGGTGTAACAATATTGTAAAAAAGTATTGTTTTTTTCTGTAGGTTTCTGTAACTTCCTATTACCTTATATTTATAATCGTTTAAGAAGTTTGAACTTTCAAACGAAAATTATAAGGGGGATATTTACATGAAAAAGTTATTATTTGCAATGCTAGCCTTAGCACTTGTCATTGGACTTGCTGCATGTGGTAGTAGTGAAAGTAGTGGAGAAGCAGGGGATTCTTCTTTACCAAGTCAATTAATTATCGCAACTGGGGGAACTTCTGGTGTGTACTACCCACTAGGTGGAGGTATTGCTCAAATTATCAGCGAAAATACAAATGTAAGCGCTACCGCGCAGACTACTGGTGGATCTGTAGAGAACATGCGTCTGCTCGGCTCTAAAGAAGTTGAGTTAGCATTCGTACAAAATGATATTGCATATTACGCAGATAATGGTGAATTAATGTTCGACGGAACTCAAGTGAATAATTTACAAGGAATGGCAACTTTATATAACGAAACAGTTCAAATCGTATTACCTGAAAATAGCGACATTACTAGTGTTGCTGACTTAGAAGGAAGAAGAGTTTCTGTAGGAGCTCCTGGAAGTGGAGTTGAAGCAAACGCTCGCCAAGTATTAGAAGTTTTCGGTTTAACGTTTGACGATTTAGATTCTCAACATTTAGCATTTGGTGACTCAGTTTCTAGTATTCAAGACGGTGCGTTAGATGCGGCATTCGTAACAGCTGGCGCTCCAACAGCAGCTGTTACTGAACTTTCGGCGACTAGAGGGGTTAAACTTCTTAGCATCGAAGCTGATAAAATTGCTGAGTTAATTGAAATGTATCCTTTCTATGTTGAAGATACGATCCCTGCTGACACATACCCTGGTGTAGGAGAAACTACAACGGTTGCTGTAAAAGCAATGTTAGCTGTTTCAAGTGACCTACCTGAAGATTTCGTTTACGAAGCTACAAAAGCTTTATTTGATAATAAGGATCAATTAGTAGCGATTAACCAACGTGCTACTAGTATTGCTCCAGAACATGCTCTTGAAGGTTTAAGTATCGACTTACACCCTGGCGCATTAAAGTTCTTTGAAGAAGCAGGTTTAAAATAATCTAATTTAACTTTTCGTTCAATATTAATATAGTAAGAACTTGATTTAAAAGTATAGCCCGATGGTAATGTGTTAGAACCTCGGGCTATTTCATTCATCTAACCACCAGTTTCTAACTACTAACTGATGGTTAGTGGATAGAAACTGGTGATTAGAAAACTTACGCATTTTCAAGTCACAAGTTGGGAGGGCTTCACTTGCAAGAAAACAAACAAAACACAAACGCAGAAATGTCGGAACAGGAGCAACAAGAACTATTAAAAAAGTATGACAAAGAATCTCGCTTTCGACAATTTACAGGATTTTTAAAATGGATTGTGACAATTGGAGCAATCTCATTTTCATGTTTCCAACTATATACTGCAATCTTTGGGCAGTTAGCATCACAACTTCAACGTTCTGTCCATTTAACTTTCGCTCTTGCGTTAATTTTTCTACTTTACCCTATGAGTAAAAAAGCGAAGAAAAATAGTTTACCTCTATATGACGGTATTCTCGTTTTAGTGAGTATCTATGTAGGTATGTATTGGACTATTGAATACAGTGAACTTGTTCAACGTGCCGGAATGTACAATACTCATGATTTAATCGTCGGTGGACTTGCAATTTTACTCGTTTTAGAGGCTGCAAGACGTGTCGTTGGCTTACCAATCGTCGTTATTGCGACAACTTTTTTGCTTTATGCTCTATACGGAAACTACATGCCAGGATTTTTAGAGCATCGTGGGGTTAGTCTTGAACGTTTAATTAGTCATATGTACTATACATTAGACGGAATTTTAGGCACACCAATTGGAGTGTCAGCAACATTTATCTTCCTATTCCTTTTATTCGGATCATTTTTAGTCAAAACGGGGGTTGGACAATACTTTAATGACCTTGCTCTTTTAATTGCTGGAAGACAAGTCGGTGGTCCGGCAAAAGTAGCGATTTTCTCAAGTGCACTCCAGGGAACGATTAGTGGGAGTTCTGTTGCAAATGTTGTTACTTCTGGTTCCTTTACGATCCCAATGATGAGAAAAACCGGCTACAGTAAAGAGTTTGCTGGTGGGGTTGAAGCCGCTTCTTCTACCGGTGGACAATTAATGCCACCAATTATGGGTGCTGCTGCTTTCTTAATGGCAGAGTTTACCGGAATTTCTTATTGGGATATCGCAAAAGCTGCCTTAGTCCCTGCGCTTCTTTATTTTTCTGGAATTTATATCATGGTTCATTTAGAAGCTAAACGAATTGGCTTACGTGGTTTATCAAAAGAAGAGCTTCCAGATAAAAAAGAAGTGTTGAAAAAGATTTATTTGTTAGCACCGCTTTTTGTGATTATCGGTTTATTAATGGCTGGATTTTCACCAATTCGCGCTGCTCTATTCGGGATTTTAAGTGTCGTTTTAGTTGGGGCAATTCGAAAAGAAACACGAATGTCGATCAAAGATATTTTACAAGCACTTGAAAATGGTGCACGTACAGCTTTAGGGGTTGCCGCTGCCACTGCTGCTGCCGGTATGATCGTCGGAGTTGTCACCTTAACTGGACTCGGCTTAAAATTTGCGAGCGGTTTAATCGATTTATCCAACGGAATTTTATTACTAACATTGTTCTTTACAATGATTGCATCAATCGTTCTTGGAATGGGCTCACCAACAACGGCAAATTATATAATTACATCAACAATGGCTGCACCAGCGATTATTTTATTGCTTTCTGAACCTGGAGCGCCTGAAATTACGATGGCAGTTTTATTATCTGCTCATATGTTTGCTTTTTACTTCGGGATTGTCGCAGATATTACGCCGCCTGTTGCGCTTGCCGCCTTTGCCGCCTGCGGGGTATCAAAAGGGCGACCAATTAAAACTGGAGTTATTGCATCAAAGCTTGCCATTGCAGCGTTTTTAATTCCATATATTTTCGTGCTTTCACCTGAATTATTCTTGATTGATACGACCTTTATCCAAGGAACACTTGTTATTGGAACTTCCTTAATCGGAATGATTGGTATCGGGTCAGGCGTCATGGGATATTTACTACGTCCGATGAACGTAATTGAGAGAATCCTAGGTGGAGTTGGTGGGTTAATGCTCATCTATCCTGACATCTACTTTGATTTAATTGGTGTTGCACTACTCGGAACGTTAGTCGTAATTCAACTTATGAAATCAAAGAAACAAGGTCAAAAGCTTAAGTATGCTAGTTAATTAGATTGAAAGCTTTCAAGATTTTAAAGCGATGGGATCCAATTTTTTACGAAGATTAGCCACTCCCCTGTGAGTAAGGAATTCATAACAACATCATAACTCTCTAGAGACTTTGGTCACCGGATAAATGTGTAGTTAATATATTGTCTAAACAAAAATTCAATTCTAATAAGAGGTGGATAAAATGACAGCAACAGCAACTACTACTCCAAGTGAAAAGAAAAAAATGAACGACGAAAGTAAAGCAAGCTTACTAGATTCTACACAAGTTGTCATAAAAGAAGCACTAACTAAACTTGGCTACTCTAACGAAATGTTTGAATTGTTAAAAGAGCCACTAAGAATGTTAACGGTAAGAATTCCAGTCCGAATGGACGATGGTAACGTCAAAGTTTTTACAGGTTATCGCGCCCAACATTGTGATGCGGTTGGACCGACAAAAGGTGGCGTTCGCTTCCATCCGGAGGTTAATGCCGAAGAAGTTACAGCTTTATCGATCTGGATGAGTTTAAAGTGCGGAATCGTTGACCTTCCATATGGTGGTGGTAAAGGTGGTATCGTTTGTGACCCGCGTGAGATGTCTTTTGCTGAAGTTGAACGATTAAGCCGTGGCTACGTTCGTGCGATTAGCCAAGTAGTTGGACCGACGAAAGATATTCCAG
>SKOL01000153.1 GCA_007120055.1 Anaerobacillus sp. | reverse complement strand
ATATCGTATTTCCAAATTGCAGGGAGGTAACCCCATTCTTTATCTTCAGCCTTCGTTCCGATGTAAACTAAGCTTTTTCCATCTGGAGAAAAACGAGGCTGAGAAAAATCATGATCGCCTTCGGTAATTTTCGTATAAGACTTTGTGTCAACGTCGAATAAGAAAACATGTTTACGATCTTCGTTATAAATACCAATGCCATCGCCTTTATAACGAAGGCGAGTAATTACTTTTACATCACTTTTATCTTCAGATTTTTCTTCTTCTTTATCGGAGGAAAGCTTTAAATCACCGTTAATCGTAAGAGCAAGCTGCTTGCCATCTGGGGACCAAGAAAAGTCACCAACTCCTTGTTTTACGTCAGTTAATTGGATCGCTTCACCACCATCGGTATGTAAAAGCCACACTTGATTTTTTCCTGTACGGTTGGAACGGAAAGCGAGTCTTTTGCCATCTGGTGACCACTTTGGCGCAGCATCTTTCACTAAGCCTTCTTTTGAATAATGAGAGGTGAATTTTCGACCTTCACCGTTTAATTCAGTAACATAAATATAAGAATAATAGCCATCTTTTTCTTTATCTACATGAGTTAACACGTAGGCAGCTTTGTCTTTGTTAGGAGACACTACAGGATCTCCTACAAACTTAAATTTACATAAATCTTCTGCTGTTATTGGACGTTTCGTCATTTTCATTCCTCCATTATGTACAAATATAAATCTATTTTAACATTTCGGCATTCGAAATAAAATAAATTTATCCTATTTGAGTGAATTTCATAATTACCAAAAATGAGCCACATTAAAAAATATATAGTTTGCGAATGGTTTTGACGCAACTATATATTGATCGTAGTGGCGAAAATAACGAATTATGAAATTCATTGATTTTTAGAATAAAAAGAAAATCGATAGTAAATGTGTTTAGTTGAAAGGGAAGACATATGTATTTTTTAATGGCAATATAAATTTTATTCAATGATCCGATAGACGACCTCTAGAACTTGCTCATGCGTCAACCAGCCTTCGAATAAAAATTTCCATTTTTGGCATACTTTCATTGAGGTGTTAAAAATGAAAAATATTACGAAGTGGTTATTGATCAGTGTTTGTTTTTTCTTCGTTATTGACCCAATCACTCCAGAGCTGGTTGAAGCGAATAATGACAATGAGGAACTTTTTATTCAAATGGTCACTGGAGAATTTAGTTCAAAAACAGATGATGGAAAAGAGATTGAAGCATATCGTTGGGATCCAGGGACGATCTTTGTTCCGAAAGGGCAAGACGTCAAGTTAAGTATTTACGGTGTAAATGGAAAATCACATCCGTTTTATATTGAAGGAACGAATATAAAAGATGAAGTAAGGAAAGGGGAAGAAACAATAGTGAAGTTTCGAATTGAAGAGGAAGGGATTTACCGCATCGTTTGTACGGCACATGAAACTATTGAGCAAAACGGCCCGATGATAGGCTATATTGTCGTAAAATAAACGGGACTATATATTGGATTTTGAAAATCTTTTTTAAAATTTTGATAAGGTAACTTTCCGCCTTCAGTGAGGGTTGGGGAGTTACCTTTCTTTGGGGTGTGTAAAATAGATGAGGGAGATACGTACTAATTTTTCTATCGGGTTATGAATATTGATATATTATGAGGTTAAATAGGGAAAGGAAAAGTGAGTAGGGCAATAAAGATTTTGAAATTGAAAAAAGCAAGAATTAATACAGATTGTAAGTTTTGCAATATAAAAGTTGTGGAGTGATTTTTATGGCTGGTGCAAAGCAAAAAAGAGCGCGGACTTTTAATTTGCCTGTCATCTTCGGTGTGACGTTAATGACTGTCCTCGGGGTTTCTAGTGTTTCGCCAGCTTTCCCTGCGATTATGTCGGCATTAAATATCACGGAAACACAAGTAGGACTATTAATTACTGTTTTTACGCTTCCAGGTGTCATTTTAACTCCGTTAATGGGCGTACTCGCTGACAGATTCGGGAGAAAAAAAGTGCTCATTCCTTCTCTTTTATTATTTGGGCTTGCTGGAGGTATGGTCGGCTTCAGCCAAAATTTTTCAACACTGTTGTTGTTGCGTTTTTTTCAAGGGATTGGTGCGGCAGGTTTAGGATCTTTGAACGTGACAATTATCGGTGATTTATATGATGAGAACGAAAGAACAAAGGTGATGGGGCACAATGCTAGTGTTTTAAGTGTCGGAACCGCAGTTTACCCACTAATTGGTGGTAGTTTAGCTGCTGTGAGTTGGAATTTCCCATTTTTATTACCGTGGCTCGCTATTCCTTTAGGGTTTGCAGCGATGATTTTTCTCAAAGTTCCTGAGCTAGAAACTAAACAACCTTTTAAACAATATTTAAGGAATGCTTGGTCCGGAATTACAGATCAAAAAGTGATCGGTATTTTTTGGGCTGGAGTTATCGTTTTTATCATTCTTTATGGAAGTTATTTAACGTATTTTAGTATTTTACTAGGTAAAGTTTATCAAGCTTCTTCCTTTCTTATAGGTTTATTAATGTTTTCGATGTCTATCACGACGGCTGTCGTTGCTAGTCAGTTAGGGAGATTAAATAAGCGCTATCGTAAACAAAGTCTTCTTAAAATAGGCTTTTGTGGCTACGCGATTTCGATGGTAATGATTCCGTTTGTGAATGAAATATCGCTTTTTTTAATTCCGATTTTCATTTTCGGTGCCGCGCACGGATTAACGATGCCAAGCTTACAGGCACTTCTAGCAGAGCAAGCGCCAATGAAATTAAGGGGGATTTACATGGCGCTTAACGGAGCAATGCTTAGAATAGGACAGACGATAGGACCTTTGATGATCGGTTTAATTTATATGATCGGCGGATTTAACGGCGCTTTTTTCGGAGGTGCAATCATTTCTGTCGTCGGTTTGTTAGTCGTTCATTTTATGGTAACGTGTTTTGATGCTACAGGCCGTTTATAAAGAATAACCAATACATATGGGCGGATCCACTGGATAATAACCCCGGTAATTAATGCATTTAGCAACGTTCCAATACCGACAGCACCATTGAAAAATAAAGCAATAATTACTAACCCAATACTAATAATCGCCCGTGACCTACCAAAAGACCAACCTGTTTTATCTGTTAAAATAACCATCGACCGATCGATAGGATTTGGTGCAAAGTTTGATTCTAAATAAATCGCAATACCGATTGCGCTAAAAAGGATGCCTAGTAATAATAATATAACCTGATCTAATAAATGATTAGGTAGTAACCATTCTCCTAATAACAAAAGCCATGTATCAATCCCAAATCCTGTAATAATGGAAGTTAATATAACTAAAAGTTCAGGCCTTGCTTTTAAAGCTATTGCATTAAGCAAAACCATAGCAGACCCAACAACAATTTCCCAACTACCTATCGTTAATCCAAATGTGCGAAATAAACCAACGAGTAATGCATCAAAAGGCGAAGTACCTAATTGAGATTGAATGGTGAGAGTAATTCCTAATGTTAATACAACTATCCCAATAAAATATATCAAAAATGATTTACCGATTTTTTTCATATATATCCCCCGTAGTTTAATCATTGAATAGTTTATAGTATGTGATTGCAGAACCATATCCCCAAATAATAAACGTCTATTGGATTTTTATCAATCCCTGGTTCAATCGCAATACTCCCGATAAAAGGGGGAAAAAGTCTTGATTCAATAAAAGCTTTACTTCAAAAAGAGGTAGAGCTTTTTTATTTGTTTCGTATCATACGTTTAGTAATCTCAACCATTTTTTTGAATATTATCTCAATAAGAAGAAATTTAAAGAGCCATATCAACTTGCTTTGCTCGATTTGTTTTTACTTAAAAAACAAGGATGTGCTCAAAAATGAAAATTATTGAGTTGATCGATTATTTAGATGAGGAAAGTAGCAGTATTAAAAAGAAATTTGGTGTTTCAAAGCTTCATATGATCGACGCATATAATGGTATTCATGCGACGATTGATTGGTTAAGTACTTCCATTTATAAAAAAGTGGTAGAAGATATTGTTTTTAATATTACTGATGAACCGATTAATTTCCCTGGAGAATTAGGGGTTTATGAAGAAGATCTGTTTCAACCAGTGATCTACTTGAACATTATGGCAATTGCAGAAGATTATAAGAAAAAAGAATATCTTTTAGAAATGGAACAAAAGGAGGTTACTTGCTTTGAATATGCGGCTTTCGTATGTCTTCATGAAGTCGGACATCTTTTTCATGGTTTAGTAGGCGGTAGCGGAACTGAAAAACGTGATCGTTTATTTGATTATTTCGATAAGGGGGAATACTTTTATAAACGCTTCGTGGCTGAAATGAAATACGGATACACGTATAAAGAAAAAAAGAGGTATAGGAATATCCCCCATGAAAAAGCTGCGGATAATTTTGCAAAGCAGTGCTTACGAATAATGTTGGATGAGCTGTAGTAGTAGAAGAGGCGATAGTCGAACAAAGTATATTTAAGGAGCCTGTATCAAGGACTTCATATGTATGATACAGGCTAAGTAGTACGGCAACTTTTTTTAGCGTCTAAAGTGTTATGGTTAACTTAATTGCATTGTTGTGACACAGGTGTTATCACCTTCGAAAGTAGATAACTGTGACTGTGCGACTTTTCCAGCGTATTCAATCGTGACATTTAAGTTTTGATCTCTAGGTAACCATAAGTCTATAAAACCATTTGGATGAGATTTAACTGTATCGTCTAGTACTACATTACCATCCGTATCTTCAATGTAAACGACAAAATCTTGTGCTACTAATTCTGCTTGACAACCTGTCAAGAAATGAGAAGTTCAATGATGGGTTTGATTAATGTACGGTGCAATAGCCACATAAAATTCATCTTCAGGAAGATTATAAATATCTGTAGTTTCATCATTGTTCATTACGAGCAATTGATGAGATGATGCTTGAACTCTCGGACTTGATAGATTACCAGAACTGTAACCATAAACCAACTCCTTAATGTTTTCTACTACTTCTCCATTACTTGCATTATTTCCATCACTGGAACATGCCATTAGTAAAACGGATAGCAATCCTATCACTACGATCATTTTTAGTTTCATTTTTTCTCACCACCTTGTATGTTTATTATATCAGCATTTTTTGTTTACTTACTTTTTCTAAGGTGTTTTTCATAATATCTTCAATCTTGCCAGAAAAAAACTAGTTCAAAACACAATTTTTAATGCTCGAGAAACGTGATTATATCAACGATTAATTAAGTATTGAGGTTGTTTTCGGACATCCGTGCCTAGAAAACTTCTCCATTTTTTCTTCACATTTTTTCGGTTAACTTTTATTCCGCTTTCTTAAAATTTAAGGCTATTTTAACATGAGGGCTGTAATATTTTATGGGGAATTTGTTCAAAAAACATATAAAGTATGTAGAAGCGGACATTCATTCCGTTATTTGTGACAAAAGCAGTGTTTTTAAGAAGCTTGCGGACATATGTTCCGTTATTGGTCAAAAAGGGAGCCAATTCCTTATGATTTAAACAAATAACGTACCTGATGTCCAATAATCACTAAAAAGGTTGCTATTTTGAAAATAACGTACTCAATGTCCGCAAACAAAAAATAACTTCGTTAACGAGGGCGCCACTAGACAGCAGCAAGTAACACTCTTAATTTGTATCCGTTTCGTCTTCCTCGGCCATAAACTGTTCAAATGCTGCAGAGACCTTGTCAAACTCTTCATCGCTATCAATCGCTGAAAAAGTACTATCTTCATCTACCTTTAAAAAGAAAACGTCAATATCTTCGTCATTTTCTTCCTTTAAGTCTTCAACAAAGCTAACCGCAACATATTCAGCCTCTTCTAGTGTCATATTCGCTAACACTTCAATTTCCTGTTCCTCATTGTTTTCATCACTGATCGTGAACACTTCACCAATTTCTATTTTCTCCATTGTAGCAACTCCTATCGTTTTTTATAAAAAAAGTCTATTTAAAGCTGGCACATATTCCAACTCATCTATTTATTATCTTCGGTTAACGTGAAAATTAAACTAGCATACAGTATTTGATTTGGAGCTTTTCAATTAAAAAACTTTATTTTGCCACTTCTCAATTTTTCCTAATGATTTTAGAAAAAGTTATGTTAAGTGGTAAAATATACTAGTAGGAAATATTTGTTGAGGGGGAATTTGTATTTTGTGTAATTATGATCAATTGAAATATAAATATGAAGAGCTTATGTTTGAATTTCAGGATACTAATGACCCAGAAGTGCTAGAAAAATTATTACAAGTCTCTGATGATTTAGTCTTTGATGAGAAAGCGAAGTTAAATTTAAAGCATGAGGCATTTCAAAGGATTAATGAGCTTGAAGAAATGGTTACGTTACCACCTGTATTAAAATATCGCAAGGCTGTATTGCTATTATTTTTACTATGGTCAAAAGAGGACAGCGCTGTACGATCGCTGACTTATATCAACCGATTTATAAAGAACGATTACTGCCTACAAAACAGCAAAAAGATAAGTTTTTCCAGTTTACGAAGCGATTTCGTGAAAATAAGTTATCACCCTATGGCATTAATTTTAACAATACATGTCTAGACCCCGATACAACATTTATTTTAATTTACAATCATGACTATAAAGAAGAAATGATGGGCTAAAGGGTTCCTTTTAGTCCTTTTTAGTTTCGTCAGTAAATGTCAGTGGCGTTTTATATAATAAAAATAAGAGGTGATAAAATGTCAAAAAAATATATTGAAAAAACGTTTCTTAAGTTTAATTTAGGCGAAGGCAAAAAGCGAGCCCATGTAGATGCAGTACATGCGAAAGGACCAAAGGCTGATCTTTATACGGGTGAATTGGTTGAAAAAATTGTACATTCTACGGGGTGTGCGGGAATTATAGCCAAAGTTTCTAGAACAGTTGTCGATCTTAATCGCACGCCTTATGATGAAAAAAGTGAGATGGCGATCAAAGAATATAGAGGAAGTATCGAACACATTGTACAACACCTTAATATCTTCGAACGGCAATCGTATTGTATTAATAAACCATATCTTCATTTAGCTTTGCATGGAATGAAAGATGTACATTATGGTCCTTACGCTATCGAGATTGGTACACGATTTGATGCATCATGTTCTCCTGAAATCACCGATTGGTTTAAGCAAAAATTACACGCAAAAATCAAAGCTTATTTTCCAAAAATTAAATGTATTTTTAATGAGAGGTTTCCTGGTGATTTTTCTAAACAATATCATCGTCTTGGTGATAATTACACGTATAATGGTTATGGTGAAAACTATCATACGATTCAAATTGAGATTTCGAAAACATTGCGCGAGCACCATTCGGATATTTTAACAAAGATTTTTAGTGAGATTATTTTAGAATTTGAAGAATTCAGAGGAGGAGGGTACTCATAATGGGTGTGAAATATTACGTATTTGTTTATGGAACATTGCGATCCGGAGAAAGAAACCACCGGCTACTTAAAGAAGCAAACTTAGTTGAAAGTCACTGTTGGACAGACGGTTTCTTGTTTGATACAGGATGCGGCTATCCTGCAATGACAGCTGGTACTGAAAAAGTGGTTGGTGAACTTTATGAAATCAATAAAGAACTACTAGCTATGCTAGATCAGTTAGAAGGGTACTATGGTGAAACTGAAAGAAATCATTATGATCGGGTGAAAAAGCACATTTTTAGTGGTGATAAGGAATACATCGCATTAGGCTATATCTATCCAAGTGGAAAAGAGTTAAAGAGAATTTATGAAAATGATTGGCTTGCTTATCGAGCGTAGGTTCAGGTATTCGTATCCTCTTAAACAACGAAAACAGGAAAAAGTATGCTTGATAGGTACTTCAATGCGCAAGGATTTTACAGAAAATAGGTAAAACCGTGCGTATTGGGCGCTTCAATGTGCAAGGATTTTACAAAAAATAGGTAAAACCGTGCACAATGGGCGCTTCAATGCTCAAGGATTTTACAAAAAATAGGCAAAACCGTGCACAATGGACGTTGCGACCACTTGAACAGCGCTAAAACATAGTCGTATTTTCTATTTCAGTCACTTGCCCATTTTTAATTAGCTACAATCAATCCAAGTACATTCTCCATTCATAGGCATATGATGTTTTTATAAACCTATGAAAGGATTGAGCTAAGTGTATTATCAGCCTAATGGATATTCTTACCCGTCTTACCCTTATGGTAACAGACCGCAACACTCTGGCTTTATGTCTAGAAATGAGCAAGGAAACTATCAACAAGGTTTTGACACTTTACTTACTGCCATTAAAAAAGAAGCGTCAGCCATTGATCTTTAT
>SKOL01000495.1 GCA_007120055.1 Anaerobacillus sp. | reverse complement strand
ATTCCACAATTACCGAAGATAAGTTTAAGGAATTAATGTTTTCTAAAGGCAATTTAACAAGAGATATCGGTACAAATGTTGTAGGTCCTGATGCAGTAAAGTATGGAATGATAAATGAAGTAGGAGGTCTTGGACAAGCCATTAAAAAATTAAATGAATTAATTGAAGAAAGAAAAGGAAGTGAAGGAGGAGAGTTGGTACAATGATTTTGTATACAACCGTTCCCCAAGAAGCTATTTTCCCTGAGGAAAATACTAACGCAAAACAAATGACGCTCGATATTAATGAAGGTCAATTAATTGTAGAACAAGTATCTGACCATGAACTTAGAGTCGTGCGCCTTATTAGCTCCGATCCTTTTGCTTATTTAAATGAAAGTTATACACCAGGAAAAATGATTTCATTGTTATAAACCTTACTTACCAACATTTCTTCTAGTTTTTAAAGTTGTTATTATGGTATAATAAGCATATTCAAGAAAGAACTAGCATATTTAGCAGCCGTTAATACGGCTGCTTCTTCATTCAATAAAGTTCTTATGACAGTACCTTGAAAATATATAGATAATAGCCTATCGAGGTGAAACAATGGCTAGAAGAAAAAAACAAAAGAAAGTGGAGTGGAAGAAACAGCTAACCTTTGAACTTATCGGATTATTCCTTATCGTACTAGCTTCAGTTGCTTTTGCGAAACTGGGAAGTGTCGGAATAGGGTTGACTCATTTGTTTAGATTTTTTCTAGGTGAATGGCACGTAGTCATAACGATCGGTTTATTTGTAACTTCACTTTACTTAATGATTAAAAGAGAAATTCCGAATTTTTTAACGAGAAGACTTATTGGTGTTTATTTGCTCATTTTTGCGATTGTCTTATTAAGTCACATTCGTTTATTTGATCTTTTTTCACAACAAGGGGAGTTTGTTGACCGATCGGTTATCCGCAACACGTGGGAATTATATTGGTTACAATTGACGGGTGACACCGCCATTACAGATTTAGGTGGAGGAATGATTGGGGCAGTAGGTTTTGCTATTTCTCATTTTTTATTTGCTGCGAGTGGGACGATTGTTTTTTCATTATTTATTATTTTAACGGGCATTATTTTAATTACTGGAAAATCAATAACTGATTTAACTTTAAGTTTTATTACTCGTTTTGGTTCTGCATTCACCACTGTTAATGACAAAATAAAACAGTATTTATTAAATGTTAAACAGAAATTTGTAAACAAATGGGAAGAGAAAAAACAAGAGCAGAAACAAAACACAACTCCTACTGTAGTTGTAAATGGTGAGAGTGGGAAATCATCTGATAACGATTCAAGCGAACCGGAACCTATTATTTATGATTTTACTAGTAAGTCTTCCTATGAATCTGACACAGCTGAAAATGTTCTTACTGAAAATGAAACTACTCCCGGTGGGGGTGTTGAAGATACTGTTGAAATGGACGCTGTTCCAACAAGAAAAGCACCATTGATTGTTGTAGAAGAAACGAATGAAAATTATATTATACCAACATTAGAGTTACTACATAGCCCTAAAAAAAATAACCAGTTTCAAGAACGGCAACATATTTCTGGAAATGCTAAAAAGCTTGAACAAACGTTAGAAAGCTTTGGCGTGAAAGCTAAGGTGGCTAAAGTTCACTTAGGACCAGCTGTTACGAAATATGAAGTTTATCCTAATATCGGCGTGAAAGTTAGTAAAATCGTTAATCTTGCAGATGACTTAGCATTAGCATTAGCTGCTAAAGATATTCGTATTGAAGCACCAATTCCAGGTAAATCTGCGATAGGTATTGAGGTTCCTAATCAAGAAGTTGCTATTGTTACTTTAAAAGAAGTTTTAGATGCAACTAGCTCATTAGCAGATGCTCCTAAACTTTTAATTGGGTTAGGAAGAGATATTTCTGGCGACCCTATTTTGGCTGAGTTGAACAAAATGCCCCATTTATTAGTTGCCGGTGCTACTGGTAGTGGAAAAAGTGTGTGTATTAATGGGATTATTGTTAGTATTTTGATGAGGGCAAAGCCTCATGAAGTTAAACTAATGATGATTGATCCAAAGATGGTAGAACTAAATGTCTATAATGGGATTCCACATTTATTAGCGCCGGTTGTTACTGAACCGAAAAAAGCATCACAAGCGCTAAAGAAAGTTGTTAATGAAATGGAACGCCGTTATGAACTGTTTGCACACACAGGAACAAGAAACATCGAGGGTTATAATACGTTAATCAAAAATGAAAATGAAAATAGTGAAGCAAAACAACCGTTACTACCGTACATTGTCGTTATTGTGGACGAGCTCGCAGATTTAATGATGGTTGCCTCTAGTGATGTAGAAGATTGTATCACGAGACTTGCCCAGATGGCTCGCGCTGCAGGTATTCATTTAATTATAGCGACTCAAAGACCTTCGGTAGATGTTATTACAGGGGTAATTAAAGCGAATATTCCTTCTAGAATAGCGTTTGGGGTTTCCTCACAAACAGATTCAAGAACGATCCTTGATATGGGGGGAGCAGAGAAACTATTAGGAAGAGGAGACATGTTATTTTTACCTGTTGGCGCTTCAAAACCGATACGTGTTCAGGGGGCATTCCTATCGGATGACGAAGTTGAAAATGTTGTTAATTACGTGATTGCTCAGCAGAAGGCCCAGTATCAAGAAGAAATGATTCCACAAGATGAAGAACAAGTAACTACAGAAGTTGCCGATGACCTGTATGAATCGGCCGTCGATTTAGTTGTGGAAATGAACACTGCATCAGTTTCGATGTTACAACGTAGATTTAGGATTGGATATACACGGGCGGCTCGTTTAATTGATGAAATGGAAGCGCGTGGGATTGTTGGCCCATATGAAGGAAGTAAACCTAGGGAAGTACTTATTTCAAAAAAAGCTGAAGATGATGTTTCATCAGGATGAAAAGTGAAGACATAATGCATCGCGTTTGATAAATAATAGTAGTAGATAATAAAACGTTGCTGTATATTTAATGCAAATCATTTGTGGATAACATTTTAACACGAAAACTGTCTAGCTTCAGCGCCTACGAGCTCGATCACTTCAGTCCTTTCGCTCGTGACTAAGGCGCTTGCGCTTTTCTTATTAGGGGGTGATGTTGTGATAAAGGCTGATCATAGACCATTGTATTTACAAGTAATTGATAAGATCAAAAGTGATATTGAAGCAGGGGTATACGAAGCGGGACAGAGGCTTCCTTCTGAGTTTGAGTTATCAAAGCAACTTGGAATTAGTCGTGCAACTCTTCGTGAAGCTTTAAGAATTTTGGAAGATGAGAATATTATTATAAGGCGTCATGGTGTCGGGACATTTATTTGTAGTAAACCATTATTTAGTTCTGGAATAGAGGAGTTATTTAGTATTACAGAAATGATCAAACGTGGGAATCAAAATCCGGGAACGATATTTTTATCATCGAATATTGAAATGACCACCAATGATGACTGTGAGCGATTTCAATTAGATGAGCTAGAAGAGTTAACCGTCGTTGAGAGGGTTCGAACTGCTGACGGTGAGCCAGTTGTTTATTGTTTAGATAAAGTTCCAAAAATATATTTACCACATGATGAATCACATCACGAGCAATCGATTTTTGATCGACTTGAAAAAGCTGGTACAACCATTGCATATGCGATTACACAAATTGAACCTCTAGGTTTTCATGAAAAAGTGTCTGAAATTTTATCATGTGATCCAGAGTCTTCGTTATTAGTTTTGAAACAAATGCATTATGACGAAGAAGAACGACCAATTCTTTATTCCATAAATTATTTTCGTGCAGATAAATTTAAGTTTCATGTATTACGAAAACGTGTATAGACTAACAATAGAGATCCATATTCCAAGGGTCTCTTTTTGTTTGAAAGTTGGTTTGTTGGAATGCTGAAAGTTTGAAAGAAAACATAGAGCTTTTACATGTTAGGGGGCGACGGTAAATCGTTTTGTATGAAAAAAGGCGATCGACTCTCTTTAGCAAGCCTCTAAAGTCGGAACGAATTTACAGCGCAGAAAAAGAGATCGATCGCCTTTTCCTTATTAGATGGTGACGGTTAAATCGTCATGCGTGTTTTGTATGAAAAAAGGTGGGTGCTTTTGTGAACGAACGTCTGAGATTCGATAGAAGGTCAAGGTGAAGTGAGGGAAAGTACCCACTTTTTCCATGAAAGATGGTGGTATCGAGCCATTTTTGAAGTTTTTGTGATATTATTTCTTTAAATATTAGAATTTTAGGGAATAATATAGGGCAGATAATATCGACTTTAT
The DNA here is from genome assembly GCA_007120055.1 of Anaerobacillus sp. Next base: position 4,073 of record SKOL01000495.1, on the reverse strand, counting down.
GTCTAAATTTAAAAGAAGAGCTTAAACAAGTGAAGGAGTGAGGAAAATATGAATAATGAAGTGAAAGAAACCGAAGTTAATGGGATCAATCTTCACGTTGTTGAAACCAAAAAATACAAAACAAATACGATTGTATTACATATTAAATCCCCCTTAGTAAGGGAAGCGGTTACAAAGCGTGCTCTTTTACCTTATATATTACAAAATGGAACTGAGCGTTTTCCTACAAGGAAAGCAATTCGTAGTTATTTAGATGAACTGTACGGTGCGACCCTCTCTGTAGATGTTGGTAAAAAAGGCGAAAATCAAATTTTATCATTTAGGATGGATGTATCGAATGAGAATTTCTTAAAAGATAAAACTCCTCTTTTAGAAGAGGCAATCAAGCTGTTGGCTGACATTATATTGCGTCCAGCTTTAGAGTCCGGGGTATTTAAATCTCAAGTAGTCACAAATGAAAAACGCAATTTAAAACAGCAAATTCAATCGATCTTTGATGATAAACTTCGTTATGCGAATATGCGTGTCACCGAAGAAATGTGTAAAGATGAGCCGTACGGTCTTAGTGTATGGGGGTATGAAGATGAACTTGATGCGATTACCGAAGGAGAGTTGTTTGAACAATATAATTCAATGCTGACAAATGATTCGTTTGACTTGTTTGTTGTAGGTGATGTAAATAACGGTGATATAAATCGAATGGTTCAAAACTATTTTGCTTTTGAAGGTGATCGTAAACCGATGACTAATTCAGTGGAAAATAAGCAAAAGCAAGGGGTTTCAAAAGAAAATGTTGTTTTTGAAGAGCAAGATATAAAGCAAGGAAAGCTCCATATTGGCTTTAGAACGAATACGACATTTAATGATGATAATTACTTTGCAATGCAAATGTTTAACGGTATTTTCGGTGGTTTTTCTCATTCAAAGTTATTCATAAACGTCCGTGAAAAAGCGAGCTTAGCTTATTATGCTTCCTCGCGTTACGAAAGTCATAAAGGGATTTTAATGGTAATGTCAGGAATCGAATTTAGCAAATACGATCAAGCTGTTTCGATTATTAAAGAGCAGCTAGGAAGTATGCAAAACGGGGACTTTACGGATGAAGAAATTGTCCAGACAAAAGCAGTGTTGAAAAATCAGGTGCTCGAAACGATTGACGTAGCTAAAGGTCATGTAGAATTGCTTTATCATAATAGTATTGCAAATAAAACACGTTCTGTTAATGATTGGTTAACAGGAATTGATAATGTCAAGAAAGAGGATATTGTTAAACTGTCAGAGCAGATTCAATTAGATACGATATACTTTTTAAAAGGAAAGGAGGAATAACAAATGGAGAAAATTGTATTCGAGCAATTAAATGAAACGTTATATCACGATACTTTAGAGAACGGACTTGAAGTGTATATTTTACCGAAACAAGGATTTAATAAAACATACGCAACGTTTACGACAAAATACGGTTCCATTGATAATCACTTCGTACCGATTGGGGAAGAAGAGGCTCTGAAGGTTCCTGATGGGATTGCTCATTTTTTAGAACATAAAATGTTTGAAGATGAAGAAGGAGACGTTTTTCAACTTTTTAGTAAACAAGGTGCTTCAGCGAATGCATTTACAAGTTTTACGCGTACAGCTTATTTATTTTCTAGTACTTCGGAAATCGATAAAAATCTTCAGACACTGTTAGATTTTGTACAACATCCTTACTTTACCGAAGAGAGTGTTGAAAAAGAAAAAGGGATTATCAATCAGGAAATCACGATGTATGATGATAATTCAGATTGGCGAGTTTACTTTGGCGTGATTGAGAATATGTACAAAAATCACCCAGTGAAGATTGATATAGCCGGTACGATTGAATCAATTGATAAAATAACGAAAGATTTACTTTATACGTGTTATGAAACGTTTTACCACCCTAAAAATATGGTTTTATTTGTTGTCGGTTCCCTTGAGCCTAATCAAATTATTGAGCTCATAAAGAAAAATCAAGGTAAAAAGACGTTTAAAGAAATGGGTGATATTCAACGCATTTTTGATCCCGAGCCAGATAAAGTGGCAAAAAAGAAAGAAGTTATTCGAATGTCTGTTCAAACACCAAAATGTTTAGTTGGTTTTAAAGAGAAGAAGCCAAACAGACAAGGAAATGAGTTGTTAAAACATGAGCTAGCGATTAATATTCTGTTGGATATTATGCTAGGTCAAAGTTCAAATAACTATGAACAACTATATAATGAAGGATTGATTGACAACACTTTCTCATTTGATTATTCGGCTGAGCTTGGTTTTGGTTTTTCAATTATCGGTGGAGATACGAAAGAGCCTGACCGCTTAGTTACTAGTCTTGAAAAATTAATTCAGTCTTTCGTTAATACGCCTTTAGATCAAGAAGTATTTGAGCGTGCAATCAAGAAAAAAATTGGAGCTTTTATGCGCTCTTTAAATTCTCCAGAGTTTATTGCGAATCAGTTTACAAGGTATCAATTTAACGAAATGAATTTGTTTGATGTTATAGAGGTGCTTGAAGAATTAACGATCGAGGAACTAGAACAAAAAATGAAAGAGCATTTTGATCCAGAAATGTTTACCGTATGCCAAGTATTACCTAAGTAAATCGGTATAAATAATTTGAGTAAAGGTTGAGGAGAAATTGAAGTACGCTTTAATTACAGGGGCAAGTGGTGGTATCGGCCGGGAAATAGCATTACAGTTAGCTAATAAAGGTTATAACTTATACTTGCATTATCATGAAAATGAACAAAATGTTAATGAGTTGATGAAACAAATTAAAGAAGTGAGCGTTTGGAAAATAAAAGCTGATTTATCGAAAAAAGCTGGCGTAGAAAAAATGCTTCAATCTATTCACCATCCAATAGATAGTCTCATTTTAAATAGTGGCACGAGCTACGTTGGATTAGTGACAGATATGACAGATGTTCAAGTAGAAGAGATTGTTCAACATTCTGTCACTAGTCCGTTTCTAATAACAAAAGCACTATTACCGACGATGATCGAAAATAAAGCAGGTAATATTATTGTCATTTCATCTATTTGGGGATTAACCGGCGCTTCTTGTGAAGTTTTATATTCAATGGTAAAAGGTGGGCAAAATACGTTTGTTAAAGCCCTCGCCAAAGAAGTAGCTCCTAGTGGAATACGAGTAAATGGGATAGCTCCCGGGGCGATTGCAACGAATATGTTAGCGGATTTTTCTGAAGAGGAAATTGACACTCTTTGTAGTGAAATACCCATGGGGAGACTAGGCTCACCAAAAGAGGTTGCCGATTTAGTTGTTTTTTTGACTTCTAATAAAAGTAACTATATAAACGGACAGATTATAAGTATAAATGGGGCTTGGTATTGTTAACAAAAGAATATCGAAACTTTCTCCTAATAATTGTATCCTGTTATTGAATATATATTGACATGTATTAATCAAGAAAAAATACTCGTATATTTTCGCTCTTCTTTTGACAAAATAAAACCGAAGTTAAAAACAAGGAGGGACAACAATGTCTGTATTAGATAACTGGGAACAATGGAAAGGCTTTTTAGGCGACCGTATGCAACAAGCGCAGCAAGAAGGTATGAGCCAACAAGTCATCAGTGATGTTGCTTATCAAGTAGGAGAATACTTAGCACAGCAAGTTGAGCCGAAAAATGAGCAAGAACGTGTGTTAGCAGACCTTTGGAATGTTGCTTCTGAAGAAGAACAACATGCTATTGCTAATATGATGGTAAAGTTAGTTCAAAACAATCAAGGAATGTAGTTAATTACTAGGGTGTTGCAATAGCTGCAACACCCCATTTTTTTTCTTATTCAATGAATTTCATAATTCATTATTCTCGCCACTAAGGTCAATATATAGTTGCGTCAAAACCATTCGGAAACTATATATTGCGTGATGCGGCTCAATTTTGGTAATTATGAAATTTACTCTATTAAAAAGAAAAATTTATTTGTTAATATTAAAGGGTTAACTAGGGAATTTTCATGTTTTTTTAATTTATTTCTTCCTATTTAAAATATCATACAATTATCACTTTCATTCATAAAAAAAATGAATTAT
>SKOL01000626.1 GCA_007120055.1 Anaerobacillus sp. | reverse complement strand
TTTCTCGTTCACGATCATTTGGAACTAAAACCTTGATACCATTCGCCTCTATTCTTGACTTATAAAAGTCTTGTTCCATTGTATATTTTGTTCCTAATAAGCCTACTGTCGTAATGTTTGATTTTTTGATTTGACTTGCCGTAGCATCTGCAATATGTAAAATTGGTATATTTATTTTTTCTTCAATATAAGTAATGACTTTGTGCATCGTATTTGTACAAATAACAATAAAATCTGCTCCTGCCTTTTCCAATGAATGAGCAACTTCACCTAATAGTTTACCAGCCTTATCCCATTCACCTTTAGCTTGAAAATGTTCAATCTCTTCGAAGTCCACACTGTACAACAGACATTTCGCTGAATGTAATCCACCTAATCTTCTTTTTACCTCTTCATTTATAATTCGGTAATATTCAAGCGAAGATTCCCAACTCATTCCACCTATAAGTCCTATAGTCTTCATAAGATCTCCTCCCCATTTATATTGGTGTTTATAACAATTCAATTATGATAAGTTTTAATTTTTTTGTTAAATTGGAATTTATTTAATTATTTGCTCGATGTTTTAACAGAGAAAACGAAACATTTTTTTGCGGACATTGAGTACGTTATTTTCAAAATGCAGCATTTTGAAGTACTTTGCGGACATCAGGTACGTTATTGCCTTTGAATCAAAGGAAATTGCATCCCTTTTTGACCAATAACGGAACGTATGTCCGCTAGCCTCTTGAAAACACTGCTTTTGTCACAAATAGAGGAATGAATGTCCACTTCAACGTTTATTTATGTATATTTATTATAATTTAACATATTTTAAGGATGTCAAGTGATTTACTTGACAACTCCACAAGAAAACCGCTGACGGGAAAGGCGGTTTTCTTGTTTTTTTATTACTTCTTTTGTTACTCTTGCTACTCTTTTCCTCCCTTTTTTACTTTGGCTAAATTCTGCACCGAATTAGTAAGCACATAAACTAAGAACGGCACCTCCAAAAGGTACCGTTCTTAGTTTGTTACATTACGTTTCTAAATGATACTGCGATTTTTATTTATCCGCTCTTACCAAACTATCAAACTTTCCTTTATGTGCCCCATCACAAAACGGCTTGTTTTTTGCTAGACCACACCTACAAAGTGAAAACGTTTGTTTCGTTGTGAATTTGTTTCCTTCTCCATCCACTAACTCAACATCCCCTGTTACACGTAAAGAACCATTATCATTTACCTTAATAGTAGCCAAATAAAACCCTCCCTCCTGAAAAACGTTGCTAAATTAAAACTTGAACCTCAATGAATTTCATAATTCATTATTTCCGCCACTACGATCAATATATAGTTGCGTCAAACCATTCGCAAACTATATATTGTTTGATGTGGCTCATTTTTGGTAATTATGAAATTCACTCACCTAATATTCATTATAATTTCTTATCTATAAGTTTATGACACCATAAAATGATTCTTACTATCAAAGCTGGAACTCTTAAGGTCGTTAGTTAAATTAGCGAGTTCGTTTCCAGTTCTTTGCTTTTTTATCAATCTCTTTTATGTAGTCGTTCTTTCCTTCCATATATTTTTGAATATTTGTAGGGAATCTTACAGCCAAGTTTTGTTTTAATTGACTGTATTTCTTAGCTTCTTTTGGATGCGCAATCATATAATCTCTAAATAATATGTGACGGCTAATTTCATCATTTCCTTGTTCAAATATGTGAACATGGTGAGTCCTGTTGTCACCGCCTTTACTAAAAAAACGTCTGTTAGGAATTCCATATTCTCCATGCGCTTCATAGTCCAATTGCTTCATATAGATATTGAAGTTATCGACTTTTCTAATGCTAATAACTTCAACTAAAATATCAATTATTGGTTTGGCGTTAATATTCGGAATTGATGTACTTCCAATATGATATACATATAGAATTTCCTCTCCATAAACGTCTTTAATTTTTTTACTTTCTTCTTGAAACATCGTAATCCATGCAGTTTGATATGGTGTCACTTCAACTTTTCGCACAACGTTCACTCCTAGGTGAATTTTCGAATTAATGTAACTAATAAAACCAGCTTTCTTGTGCTATCGCACTCGTTTGTTTAATACGAAGTTAGTGATTTTTATCAAATTCCGAAATAGCAACACTTGTTACTCTCCATGTTATTTCTTCATCTGGGGATAAGCGAAATAGTATCCGCCCTGTATATACTTCATCTTCTGTTCCAAAAAATGTAACTGTCACATGAGCACGAACCTCTTCACTTTCTGGGATATCGAATGTAACAATTTGAGTGTTTTGAGCAAAATAAGCTCCTTCTTCCCAAATTTCAAAGCTCCAAACAATATCTGGTAAGAACTCAAAATCTTTATGTGAACCTACCAACTCATCTATTAGTTATCCTTGCTCTTCGTTTAAACCGTACACATATTTCCCCTCTAAATATTCAGTAACAATTTCTTCAACAGCTTCCTCTGGGGTTGTTTTATGGTCGTCCATAAATATAAGAAAGGCAGTAATTAATTCAAGCGGGGCAACAGCTAACTTATTACACCACTTAGAAACATAACCGATATAAGTACTACGATAAAGTGCCAGTACAAATTTAAGTAATATAAAAATCCCATTCTAGCCCTCCTTGACCTGTATTTCACGTTAGAAACGCTTATTACAGAACTTGTCACACCTCACCGTTAGTTTAACAAAATCAACATAAAAAGGACCCAATATCTAAACAATATCATAGGTCCCTTAGTTGCTTTTATTCATTTGTAGATTTGACAAATCAATAATGTAGCCTGCTTTCATCAACAAATCTAACCCTAGTAACCCATTGATATCATCATATCCAAAATCATTAAAATCTAGCTCCACTTCTTTTGCTGTAAATTCACCAATTTGAATTAGGTCTACTCGTTTCCTAAAAGCGTGCTCTTTTCCGCCAATTCCATAATAAGTGACAATTCTATCCTGTAAATCAACTCCTAGACCAATCTCTTCTACAACATTCTGTGAAATAAGTGTTCTAGCTGCCCCTGTATCTACCACCATATTCTCAATTGCTATGCTTTTTCCTTTGAACGTTAAACTAATATCAACTAAAAGTAATCCATATTTATATTTGATTTTCATTGTAGTCAAATCTCCTAAACCCTACATCTTGACGAATTTCAAGTACAATATTCTCATGTATTGTATGATAGACTAATTCATCACCTTTTGATTTCAATAGTTCCTTGGTTGCCATTTCATCTGGTACAGGTGATATCACAGCCATATCATCTATAATTTCTTGCCCGTCTTTGATATAAGAAGATAACGATTTTAATTTTACAAATTGATTAGGGTATAACTTTCTAACTTCGGACCATTTCACACCAAACACCACCTTCCTATTTAATATTATTTTACCATCCACTTTCTGAATTTTATATATTTTACCCGCATCTTTTAGTTAAAAAAAGACAAACTTGTTCTGCTAATGGAAGCGTTAGTGTAAGTGTATCATTTCACAAGGTATCGGTTTACCTAATGTTTCACCTTACTAAACACAATAATTCCCCCGGCTCTATTCAATACAGAAACAAAATCGTCACTGTCGCTATTCCAGTAACGCTTATCGTTAATTGAAGATAGATATTGTACAGTAAGGGGGACGGTGCAACAAAGTGATGAGGAGAAACTTGACAAATACTGTAAATCATGTGCACCAATCGGCTTTTTAACGTACGGATTTTACAGAAACTGTAATTCCTGTACGTCAATCAATGTTGTTTTGTTTCTATTTGCTTTCTCCATAATTGAAACATGTAAACCTCCTCTTTCTCTCTCGTTTACAAAAACCTCGACGTAGTTTTGACTACGGATACAGCTACGTCACACTGCACCATTTTTCAGTTGATAATTTCTAATATTTCGATAGGTTCCTATAATTATAATTTTAACATAACAAGTCAGTTACATTTTGTTCTTTAATGAAGAATAATCCAGTAGACATCCGTGCACTTTAAGAACATATGTCGGCTTTTTAATATCGTAGTCGTTTGACCGAAAAATACTAAGTCAGTAAGTTCACATATAATTTTTTAATATAGAAGTTGTTGAAAGGATACAGTGATATGATTTCAGATATGCAGTTGGTGTTTGTGATTTTAATTATAACGACGATTTGTTTTTTAGTGCCGCGGTTTCGCGCAGATTTAGTCGCTGTTAATGCGTTGCTAGCTTTATTGTTAACCGGACTTATTACAGTTGGTGAAGCGTTCGCAGGTTTTTCCAATAGTGTTGTGATTATGGTTGCTGCTTTGTTTATCGTCGGCGAAGGGGTTTTTCAAAGTGGACTAGCCCAAAAAGCGGGTGATTTACTCGTAAAAAAAACAGGCAACAGCGAATTGAAGTTAACGCTTTTTATGCTCGTTTTAGTCGCGGTCTTAAGTGGTTTTATTAGTAACACAGGAACGGTGGCGATTCTTCTTCCGATCGTCGTTAGTTTGTGTCGGCAAATGCAGCTCCATCCAGGAAAGCTTTTGATCCCGATGGCTTTTGCAAGTAGTATGGGAGGCGCTTTAACGTTAATTGGTACCGCACCAAATTTAGTCGCAAGTCAAAGTTTACACGACTCAGGCTATGGCGCCCTATCTTTTTTCGCGTTCACCCCGATTGGTCTAGCGATGCTGGCGACGGGTATTCTTTATTTATGGTTTGTAGGTCGAAAAATGCTCGATCAACCTATCGAAAATAAAACAGGTACTACAGAGAAATTTGATGCAGAAGAACTCGTCGAGCAATACGGAGTGACGAATCAAATTTTTGCTGTTAAAACACCCCCAAATAGCGAACTCGTCGGGTCTTCAATAAAAGAACTAAGATTACCTAGTACATATCAAATCACCATGTTAGAAGTGATAAAAAAAGAAGCCACTCCTTTAACAAGAATTACTGGACGTTTACAAACACAACGGATAACGATTGAACCGAGTTATGTCATTGAAGCAGACGATATTTTTCTTATTTATGGTGAAGAAGATGCCGTGAAAAAATTAGTCGCTGACACCGGTCTAATTTTACAAAAAGGAAATCAACAATTAGAAGAAGCTCATTTAGCAGAAGTGATTTTAACACCACAATCACGGTTAATTAATCAGACAATTCAACAAGTGAATTTTAGAGAAAAATATGGTTTAACGGTTTTAGCTTTGAAGCACCAATTCAGTGAGGCGAGAAGGTTTAACGAAGACGAAACATTGCTATATGGGGATTCCATACTCGTCCATGGGAAGTGGAAAGACATTAACCTCCTCTCTGCTGAAAAAAATGACACCGTCGTCTTAAAATCAGCGGCCGAAGAAACTGACCTAGCCCATCAAACTCAGAAAAGTATGGTTGCTGGGGTCATCTTATTAGCAATGCTTCTTGCGATGGTTTTAGAATGGGTGCCAGCCGTCGTAGCGATTGTCGTTGCAGCAGTATTTATGGTTTTGACCGGATGTGTTCGACAAACCGATCAAGCATACCAGTCGATCAATTGGCAAACAGTCATTCTTATCGCCTGTATGCTTCCGATGGCGACAGCGTTAGAAAACACCGGTGGAGTCACATTCATGTCAGAAGGTCTCATTCAAAGTTTAGGTGGGGTTGGTCCGATTGCGGTTCTTGCAGGATTATACGCGATCACTTCACTGTTTAGCCAATTTATTAGTAATACAGCGACCGCCGTTTTATTGTTTCCTGTAGCGATTTTAACTGCCGAACAGATGGGCGTTAGTCCGTTTCCGATGGTGATGGCCGTCGCCTTTTCTTCAAGTATGGCGTTTGCCACACCTGTCGCGACACCGCCGAATGCGATGGTCATGGCTGCAGGAAAATACTCGTTTTTGGACTTCGTAAAAGTTGGGATTCCGTTGCAAATATTAATCGCGATTATTGCGATTTTATTGGTGCCGTTAATGTTTCCTTTTTAGTTTTAAATTAAAGTGTTTGCAAAATATTTTTATCAAAAGGAGAAAGAAGCTGATCCTAAACTTTTGAGGGCCAGCTTCTTTTTATCGAGTTCTATTCGTACTTTTTCAAAAAGTAGGTTACTGATTTAAAAGATCGATCCTCATTTTATCTTTAATTCTTGCAGGATAATCAGACAATGTTAGGTGGAGATAGTCACCTTCAAAATTAATGATGGAAAACATGATGATTTGCTCGCTTTCGTCCTCCATTTTACTTGAGCCTACCCCGTCTGCAAATCTGTATTCATCACCGTTTTCATTAGTCATGTGATTGCTTAAAATATTATAATGTCTATTTTTATCATATACATCTTCAGTTGTTAAAAGTAGCTCAACGTGATGTTTATGACCGCGTGATTGTAACGATTGAATGGATAAGCCTTCTGGTCCGTTTACGATACTTTTTTCTTTTAGATCAATTATAACTTCTACTTCTTCTTTACGTAATGCACGAATATTCGAAGCTTCTAAATAAAGTTCCTCTGCTTCATGGAAATAGTTGCTTTCAAGGTATAACTTCCATTCATAATCGTTAGCTTTAGAGGCAATTACTCCGTTGGTTGTTGCCAACCACTCTTCCCCTTTTTCATTTGTAATTTTCAAGTCTTCAAAATTAAATAGATGCATCGAATTTTGTTTGGCAATTTTAACATCAATCACCATTCTAGTAGGGTAGATGACAACGTTACTAAAAGTAATCTCCTGACCTGCAAAGAAGACTGTTTCAGTGAGGTCATATTCTTTTTTTAGCCCAATGAATGTACTATGATCTATATCAAAAGAAACCGTCCATTCTTCATTTGGAAAAGAGAGTTCCTTTCCTGATTCGTCCTCTATTTTAAAGCCAACCTTAACTGTCAACGTCTCTGGAATAATCGTTTCCTCAGAAAAACTCACATTAATCTTACCTTGACTACTTCCTTTTTCTAATAAATCTCTATGAAGGGTACCGAAGCTTATTCCAGCATTTAAACCTGAAATCCCATTTTCGGGAATAAGCTCTAAACTATTTAGTATTACCGAATCAATATTGTTTGTGAAATTTTCGATCGTATAAAACAGTATCATTTGGGTTTCATCAATGATCATTCCGTCCATCGTAAACCCTATACCATTTTTTAGATCTGACACATCTAACTCTATGATATAGTCATTTTCCACAGCATCTGACAAGCCTTTGTCATAATGGATTAATTCAACAATACCATTCATTCCGGGAAATTGACTGACAAAACTAGCAACCGTTGGTGATACTCGAACCGTTGATAACATGAGTACAAGTAAAATGCTGGCGGCGATCGTTGACCATTTCAAATAGTTCTTTTTTTGATTATGTCGTTTTGCTTTTAAAACACCATTTTGTATTGCGTTATCAAGCGCAGATGGAAGAGGTTGATTATCAATATTTTGCTTATAATTATTTAGCTGTTTTTCTTCTTTTTCAAACATAATAATCCTCCTTATTCATCATCGTTTTCATTTCAAGGAGTGCCTTATGAAGCCATGTTTTGATCGTCCCTTCTGGTTTTTCCAAAATTAGTGCTATTTCAGGGATGGTTAAGTCTTGGAAATACCTTAAATGGATGACGTGTTGGAAATGTGGTTTTAACTGGGAGACAGCTGTCTCAATAGCAATTCTTGACTCCGGCTCTTGTTCGGTTTTCTGTTCTTGGAGTTCAACGACTACTTTTTGCTTTCGTTTCAGTTCATCGATACAATAATTAATTAAAATTCGGATCAACCACGTAGAAAAGTAGCTCGTTTTCTTTAATTTTTTAATCTGCTTAAACGCTCGAAAGGTTACCTCTTGAATAGCTTCTAGAGAATCTGTATCATTTTTTAAATATGAAAAAGCAATTCGGTACAATTGCTCTTTATGTGCCATCATCAGTTCGTAAAAAGCTTGATCGTCTCCTTTTTTCGCTTTTTTGACAAGAAACTCTTTACTCACCTTTTCCCCTCCTCCAAACCTTTGTTGTTTTCTCTATCTATTTATTAGACTATCAGATATTGAGAATCGTTTTACTTTTTTAAAAAATTTTAAAATGAATAAAGGGAACGTTGGCCAATTCAACGTTCCCTTTACAATGGTTGTAAGTCATTTCGACTCATCAAACCATCAATATCTCTCGGATGTCCTCATCCGTTAATGTAGGAGTTCGTTCTTCGTGAGGATCGATAATTTCTTCGATTAAATCTCTTTTCTTTTCTTGTAGTTCATTGATTTTTTCTTCAATCGTTCCTTTGGTAACGAGCTTAATCACTTGTACATCATTCGTTTGTCCGATGCGATGGGCGCGGTCGGCTGCTTGCTCTTCAACAGCCGGGTTCCACCAAAGGTCATAAAGGATCACCGTATCGGCACCTGTCAAGTTAAGCCCTGTGCCACCTGCTTTTAACGATATGAGGAAAAAATCACGTTCTCCAC
>SKOL01000049.1 GCA_007120055.1 Anaerobacillus sp. | reverse complement strand
GCCATAATATTTTTCGTTCCATTCCATTCAGCAGTAACAAGTGCAATTAACCCAGGATAACAATGGAGTACCGTTTCATCTGTACTTTTAAGCATAATTTCACCTTCCTAAAGCAATTAATATTTTTTATGTATGTAAGTGAGTGAATTTCATAATTACCTACATTTAGCCATATCAAATTATGTTTAGTCGCTAGCGATTTAACGCAACTACATATAGATACGTAATGGTGATAATATTGAATGATGAAATTCATTAAAGTATTACTACTCATAGTATAGTTGATTTTCAATAGTGATGCACCTTTTCATAGAAAAAACCTTGGCTCCCCACAGAAGATGTGGAAGGTCAAGGTTTTCATTGTTTAATAAGAAACACTTCGCAGTGAGTGTTCTTTAGTCTTTATATAATTCGTAGTCTTCAGGAGAATTTGCAGTAAATATTTGGTCTAAGCCGACATGTCCTAAAAACTCTGTATCTATTTCACCATCAATTAAGATAAATACTTCATTATAGCCAAACTGTTCGATAACCATGGTGATTTGTTGGATTAAGAACGATTCGCCTGAAGATCCTAAATTCGCTTGTCGTAGTTCGTTTGAAAATGAAACGTGAAGGACGTCATCAATATTTTCGATAGATTGGACCGTTACACCTTCTGGGAGAAGACTTGTTAAACCATCTTTAGTCGGTTCTGGTCCGTTGATCCAAAGTTGTAACGCCTCTTTAAGACCCTCACTATCTTTTGTCAATTCTGTATCAACTTTAACCCGATAAATATTCATTAAGTCTAGGTCAGAGAAGTACAAGTTAATAGGGCTTAAAACTTCAACTTCATTTGTAACTTCGGTAGTTTCCTCATTAGATTCGACAGGTTGTTCGACTTCCTCATTAGTCTCATCTTTTGTTTGTGATTTTTCAATGTCTGTTCCTGCTTGTAGATTTTCTTCTTGCATATTATCACTAGTTGCTTGTCCACACGCTGAAATAACAAGGAGTAATAACAGTGTTAAAACTAGGTAACTTATTTTTTTCATATTAACACCTTCCCTAATAGTATAATGGCTACTTTTGATGCCTTAATGGTGTGAATTTCATAATATCCATAAACTAGCCTCACCATTTACATCTAGTTGAGAACGATTTAATTCAACTCGCTGTAGCATGTTCATGGAGCTATACATACATTATGAAATTCATTAAATGGCTTGTTAGTTACAAGAATAGCATAAAAATGTTGAGAAGTTACAATAAAAAATTAAAAAAACTTGAAATTTCAGTTGACGTAAAAAAGTCACCTGTTATATAATACAAATACAATATTAATTATTGTACTAATACAAAGAAAAGGGGAGATAATTATGAGTCGACAAGAACGCAAAAACATGGTTAATTTTATTGAGAAAATGAATGGGGTTGAATCGAGTCTATTAAAAAATATGACAGATCAAGAGGTTGAACACATTTATAATTCGATTTATTCTCAGCTCGAACATCAAGAGTAGTTCAGGGAAATCGGTCTTTTTATTTTCCCCTTGTTGAACTGAAATGCGGACTGATCGTAAAAAAGAGGGTGTCCGAAAAGTGTTCGCTGATGTGGTGCTACTAAATACAGACGTATTTATCCGACTGTAATTTAGTACCTACCGCTCAGAGACACTTTTGGACACCCGTTTTTACATAATTTAAATTGGTATTGCCGCCTTGTGCTTTTCTTGTAACCTACTGTTCTTGATCAATTAATAAGGATTGTTTTGCTAGTTGTTCTGATAATATAAATTTTCTTAATATATATAAGTCATTATTACATATCGATAGTATTTCGCTACCGTAGCGAATGCCTTCGTCTGTGTACTTTTCGTTTTTTATTATAATCTTAGGGCTTAACGAGAGTTCCTGTCCTTTTACAAACAAGAAATACGGAGTGTTTTTCTTCAATGGTTTATTAGACAATAAACCGAAACCTGCAAAGCTTATGTCGACAATATTTATTTCAGTAGTGGCAGTTTGTTCATATACAATTTCGCTTAGAAAATCGTTAATAAGGGCAGGAAAGTTGACATTTAACCTAGGAAATTTTCGACGTTCATTTGGAAATTTTTTTAAAAAGATTGGGACGAATAAGTAAATGCGAGATTGCATGGAGGAGAATAAGTTAGTTGAAGTTTTGAGTTAAGAGTTTTGAATGTTGAGTTCTGTGAAGGAGAAGCTTCGAAGCAAATCAATAAAAAAGCAACTCAAAACTCACCACTCAACATTCAAAACTAAAAAAAGGGCCCCAGGCCCTTTTTTTAATTATTTAAATCTTCAATTGAATCGATATCCATATAAGCTGGTACAACTAAGCCGATGCCAGCTCCTTCTAGGTTAACACCTAAGTCGATAAAGTCATCTTTAAGGTCTTCATAGTATGCTGCATGTGTGCCTGGTAACCAAGCAGCGACAATAGCATCAGCGCTTCCAGTTGCAACAGCAGTCCACATACCAGCAGCTTCTAGAGAAATTAATTCTACATCATAACCGATGTCTTCTAAAACTTTTCCGATCATATGAGTAGATGCAATTTCAGAATCCCAAGCAACAAATGCTAGAGTAAGTTTGTCTCCATCAACGTGAGCAACACCATCTGTCCATTCAGAAACTTTATCTTGGTTTGCAGCTACCCAATCAGCAGCAGCGTCTACAGGGTCAGCTCCTTCGTTAACATCAATCATGATTGCCCCCATGTCATCTTGGTCCCAATAGAAATTATCTAAAACTTCAAATGCAGAAGGGTGATCTGTATCAAGTCCAGTTCTAGCAATTGTATGAATAACCTCAGCTTCTCCAAAGATTCCCTTTGGATCTTCTAAATATTTAAGGTCGTATTTAGCGAACTTCCAGTGTGGTGTCCAACCTGTAACTACAATTGGCTCTTCATTTGCATAAGCAGCATCTAGAGCTGCTGTCATTGCTGCTGAAGAACTAGTTTGTAAGTTATAGTCTTCTAGTCCGTAAGCTTCGATAGCTTCTTCTGTAGCAGCCATGATACCAGCACCTGCATCAATTCCTGTAATTGTATAATCTAATGAACCTCCTACAGAACTGTCATCACCTGTTGTTGCATCAGAACCACAACCTGCAGCTAATAATGTAAGTGATAATCCTGCTGCGATACTAAGTCTTTTTAAGTACTTCTTCATTTTTTGACCCTCTCCTTATTTCTATGTTTATTTAATCCCTTTTTTAAAAAAAGAGTGAAAAACGATTTGGTTTTTGATACCTGATTAATGAAGCGTCGATGTCTTACAATTAAAAACTATGTACAAGATAGGAAACCCAAAAAGAAACTAAGATGAGTGTCTTTCAGGGCTTCCCCGGCGCTTCCACCTTTCTATTTACGCTATGCCTTTTTGGCTATTGAAGCTTTGTGTAAGGCGGTCTAAGATAATTGCTAAAATTACAAGAGCAATTCCTGCCTCAAAACCACCACCAGCATCGTTACGACCAACTGCGTAATAAACTTTCGTACCTAAACCTGAAGCACCAATCATTGAAGCAATTACAACCATTGATAAAGCAAGCATGATACTTTGGTTTACGCCGGCCATAATCGTCTTTTTTGCCATTGGCAATTGAACTTTAAATAGTTTTTGGAAAGGAGTACTTCCAAAAGCATCAGAAGCTTCAATTAACTCTGTTGATACTTGGCGTATTCCGAGATTCGTAAGCCTTACAGTAGGGGGCATTGCGAAAATAACGGAAGCGATAACTCCAGGAACCATTCCAATTCCAAAGAAAACAACTGCTGGAATTAAGTAAACAAACGCTGGCATCGTCTGCATAAAGTCTAAAATTGGCGTAATAATGCTTTCTACGGTTTTGTTTTTCGCCATCCAAATTCCAAAAGGAATACCTAGTATGACAGAAATACCAGCCGATGTTAATACAAGTGACAGTGTTAACATCATATCACTCCAATAGCCTAAGTTATGGATAAACATTAATCCGAAGAAAACAAAGGCAGGTAACCCTAACTTCTTTTTCGTTGCAAAAAATGCTAAAGCAGTTATTAAGATTATAAATAACCACGCTGGAATAAAACTTAACCCATCACTTAAATTACTAACAGTAAAACCAATAAATTCTTTTGGAACATCGAATAAGCCATCAAACCCTTTTAACCAATCAACAATAGCATCAATTCCATCAGCTAGCGGAAGCCTCGGTAGTAGACTCATCTATGTTCACCTCCTGACCTGATGATAGGGCAGCTAAAACTGCTCCACGAATAATAATTCCTTTAAGTAACCCGTCTTCTACAACTGCTAATGGAACAGGTGAAGTTGAAACAACATCAAACAGTTCATTTAACGGTGTATCTGGGTGAACAGTAGGAACGTTTTCCTCAATAATATCTAGTAAACTACGATTCTCTTTCACTGCTTTAGAAACTTCCTCAGCACTTACGATACCTAGTAACTCTTTTTTACGGTTTGTCACATAAATGCTAGAAATTCCAGTGTCCTTCATTCTTTGCATGGCTACACGAGGACCATCTTTTTCTGCATTAACAGTTTCAGGACGCTTCATAACGTGGCTTGCTGTGAACACTTTTGAACGGTCAACATCTTCAACGAACCTTTCTACATAATCACTTTCTGGATTTGTTAAGATGTCTTCTGGTGTACCAACCTGAACAATCGAACCGTCTTTCATAATCGTAATACGATCACCAATTCTAAGTGCTTCGTCCAAATCGTGAGTAATAAAGATAATCGTTTTTTGCATTTTTTGCTGTAAGTCTAGTAATTCATCTTGCATATCCTTACGAATTAATGGGTCTAAAGCTGAGAAAGCCTCATCCATTAATAAAACGTCTGGGTCGTTTGCTAAAGCACGAGCTAAACCGACACGTTGTTGCATCCCACCAGATAATTCGTTTGGATACATATTTTCATAGCCATCTAGGCCAACTAATTCTAATGAAGAAATCGCTTTTGCTTTTCTTTCATCTTTTTCTACTCCTTGAACTTCAAGACCGAATTCAACATTTTCAAGAACGGTACGGAAAGGGAATAACCCGAACTTTTGAAAGACCATACTTAATTTTTTACGTCGAACTTCTCTTAGTTCTTTATCTCCCATTGCTGCAAGGTCAACACCGTCAATCCAAACACTTCCGGTAGTCGGTTCGATCAAACGGTTGAGGAGACGAACTAACGTCGACTTACCACTTCCTGATAAGCCCATAATAACGAAAATTTCGCCATCTTGAACTTCAAAATCTGCTTTGTTAACCCCGACCGTATTTCCGGTTTGCTTTAAAATATCATCTTTTGATGTATTTTTGTCTAAAAGATCTAACGCTTTTTTCGGCTTTTTACCGAAGATTTTCGTTAAATTTTCTACTTTTATTTTTGCCATGGTACACCTCTATTTCCTTTAAGTATTGTTTATTATGCTTAAGTATTTTTTAGCAGGTGAAAAAATTACTTTTCGTCTGCCAACTGAGTGAATTTCATCATTACCTTAAATTGAGCAATATCAAACTCTATGTAGTTGCGAATGAATTAACGCAACTGCATAGAGTTACTTAATGGCGATAATATTGAATTATGAAATTCATTAACTTTTCACTGTTATAACTATATTCTTTTTTTATTTATCGCACAAACTGTATATTCTTTAGAATTCGAATAAAAAGTACGTACAGAAAAAACTGTACGTAACACACACATTAAATACTTAAAAATACTACTATATCCTCCCAATTACGATGTAACTGTAAACTTTTAACTTTATTTTGCCTTTGTTACACTACTATTAATCAATGAAACTGGTTGGAGGAGGAATGATGGATAATAACGTTCAAGAATTACAAGACTATGAAAAATTAAAGAAAGCACGAGATCGTTTTGTTAGTGAAGTTGCTAAAAATATTCATTTATATGATATATCTCATTCTGTCGGGAGGTTATATGGAACGGTTTTCTTTTCCGAAGATGCAATGACTTTAGACGAAATGAGCGATGCGCTAGGCATGAGTAAAACTAGTATGAGTACTGGGATTAGGTCATTAGTAGAGGCCAACATGGTTGAGAGAGTTTGGGAAAAAGGCATAAGAAAAGACTTGTATAAAACGGAGGATGATTGGTATAAATCATTTTCCAACGTTTTTATTAATAGATGGAGAAATGCGACTGAACAAAATACAATCGCCATCCAAGAAACGAAGGAAATGCTACAGGAATTAAATGATACAACAGGTAGCGATCATTTAAAGCAGTTAATTAAAAGTGATTTAACAAAACTTAAACAGGCAGAAGCTTACTATACATGGTTAGATGATGTTATTTCTTTATTTGAAACAGGAGAAATATTTGATATTGTACCGAAGCGAGAACCTAATTAAGTTGGTTAGTTGGTTTGTTGGAAAGGGCAGTGCCCGACTTTTACATTATAAAAGGTGACGGTATGCGGTCATGAGGGTTTTGTACGTAAAGTTGTAGGAAAGACTAGAGAGATTAACTCTTTAGTCTTTTTTTGTTGTAAAAAAATGTTACAATTTAAATGGCAATTAAAGAATTTCATAATTATTTATTTAACGCCTAATACCACTAGGATGCTACATCCAGTTGACTAAAATCGTTCTTAACAAGATGTAGTTGGCTGTGGCTAGTTTTTTGTAATTATGAAATTCACTCATAAAGGAAGTAATTTTATAAATCTTAATGTAACTTTTTTTATAAAAAATCGACTAGATTAGTAAGGGGGAACGTAAAAGGTGAAGCATGAATTTGAACGCTTGTACGAAACTTATCACCACGCATTATTTCAGTTTTTATTTTATATGGTTCGTAATCGTCAAGTGGCTGAAGAATTAGTACAAGAAGTATATATAAAAGTACTCAATTCCTACTCATCTTTTAAAGGAGATAGTAGTGAAAAGACATGGCTTTATTCAATTGCACGACATGTTGGGATCGATTGGATACGTAGCCAAAATCGAAAGAAACGGAAATTTTTAGGGGTCTTTGAGTTATCGGAAAAAGAGTACCAAATTAAAGATGAAGATCCTTTACCGGAAGAAATTGTTGAAGAGCGCGAAGAAATGAAGCAAGTATATGACGCCCTTCGAAAATGTACATTAGACCAACAACAAGTAATTATTTTAAGATATATAGAATCCCTTTCAATAAGTGAAACTGCAACGATTTTAGGCTGGTCAGAAAGTAAAGTGAAAACAACACAACATCGAGCGATTAAAGCGTTGAAAGAACTCCTTAACGTTAATGAACAATCAGAATTAAAGGAGGTGGGAAAATGAAGCGATCCTCTAATTGGGATGAAAAAATGATTGAAAGTCAACTAAAGAAGATGCCGAAAATTGAGGATAAGCAAAGTAAAGAAGCCTTATTCGAACGGATTCAAGAAAGACTTCAAGAAGATGAGGTGAAAGTCCGCAAGAAGAAAAGCTGGTTTATTCCCGCCGTTGCATCTGCTGCTGTTCTATTCTTATTACTATTACTCGTCCCATCGTTTTTAAATGAAACAGAATTTGCAACCGATGTTCCAGAAATGGAAGACGATGCAAATTTAATGATGGAAATAAATGATCACCCTGAAGAAGAAGCAGATGTAGCTAGAACTGAAGAGGCACCAGGAATTCAAACTACAGAAGAAGTCAATATTGGTTATTATTTAAGTGCAGCACAACCAGTTGACGAACTTGAATTTTCAGGGGAGTTAGTTACACTCGCTGTTGTAGCTTTCTATCCAAAAGGGGAGACCGTTATTCCAGTAACAGTGTTATCTGAAGGTGAAAATGTATTGGATAGATTTATGATAGCTAAAGATAAATTTTCAGGAGATGCTTGGGGAATTGGAAGCTTTCCTAATATCGAAATTAACTCGGTGACTGAAGGGGAAGAAGGGGTTGTCGTTATAGACGTTCCGCGTAATAGTTTAGAAAATTTAGCTTCAGCGGAGAGTACAGCTTATAGCTTAGCATTACAAGAAACATTTTCGAAATTAGGTTATGATCAAATTCAATTCACTTCTGATGGTGAACAAGGTGTATTTTGGGGACAACATGGAATGTTACAGACGATGGAATTACAAGGGCCAAGGCGAGGCTATTATGTTTTTCACACGGATACAGGACATCAGTTTTTAGTAAATGGTAGAACGGTGAGTGATCCACTTATTAATGCTAATTTTGATGATTTAAGTCTTGAAGAAGTATTACAGTTAATGCAACAAGGGGGCGAAAATAGTGCGTATAGTGCTTCGATCCCGACAGATGTTGTAATTACTAATGTCGAAAAAGAGGGCGATATCGTCACCGTTACTATAGATGAAAACTCAATTGACAGTTACCGTGAGGAATATTTAATCATGGTCGAAGCGATTATGTTTGCGGCACGAGATTTTGACATGAATTATGTTCAATTC
>SKOL01000459.1 GCA_007120055.1 Anaerobacillus sp. | reverse complement strand
TGTTACTTCCCAAATTACAATGAACGGATTTTCATCATAATTTCTTGGTTTCATTGATAAGAATGGGCGATTCATAAAATCTCCTCCGTTCTATAATATGCCTTTATCATATGCTACATCGTCTTCATCCACAGTGAGATAAATCACAGCGCAATATAACTACATAAATTTGTAACAAGTCATAAGAAGAGTGCAGGCGCAAGATCTAGACAGTTTTACGAATTTTCACACTTTCTCATTTTAAGAAAAGGTGAGTAAAACTCCAAGTAAATTAATCACTTAAAAGTTCACTCACCTTCTACTTAAAACCGTTTATACTTTTACAGCTTTTTGATCAGCCATCAAGTGAAAAAACTTATCCCATGTTTCATTAACAAGTTCTTCGATTTGATCTTTTGTTGCATTATCAATATGAATTCCACCAGTAATAACTGTTGTTTTTTGAAATGTATTACACCAAACTTTTGCCAAATCTATAAATAAACCTTCTTCTTTATGATGTGGAAATCCGTAACTTACAACCTTCACTTCATTTTCTTCATAATTTGCTATAACTACAGCACCAATATGTGGCTTCGTCCCACCTGACACAACGATTAAATTATCACTACCTACTCGTTTTAGTTCACAAGTGATCAATGTTCGTCCCCCCCTTAAACAAGTGGATTTGGATTTGAGTTTATATTAACAAAAACAAATCACAAAAAATGTGAAGCACATCACAGTGAACTTATATACGAACGAAAAGTTTAAAAAAGACAAAATATAGACAAAATTTAATAATACCATTGTGCGAAATTTGTCATATGAAATAACACCATTTTTATGTTATTTTATATAATAATTATACTTTTAAAGACGTATACAATATTATTGCACTTTTAAGGGAGCTGAGTGTACATGTCTAACACTAGTTTTATTAATAATATACCAATCTTTTCAGCACTACCAACTGAACTAAGAAAACAATTGGCTGACATCATCCAAACGATTAAAACGACAAAAGGGGAAGTAATCTTTCGTGAATACGACCCAAGTGAAGCTATTTACTTTGTTAATGAGGGAAAAGTTAAAATTAGTAAAAGCACTCCAGAAGGAAAGGAAATTGTTTTAAGCATTCGAAAACAAGGAGAAATGTTTGCCGAAGTTGCTCTTTTCGGAAAAAAGGGAAGTACATATCCAGCTACTGCGACTTGTATTGAAAGTGGAAATGTTTCCTTTATAAAAAACGAAGATCTAGAAGCGTTTTTATTACAGCACCCTCAATTATCAATTTCAATGTTTAGAACATTATCAGAAAGACTGATTATATCACAAGCAACACTTAGAGACGTTGCTTTATACGGGAAGTTTGGAGCCTTAGCAGCAACTTTAATCCGTTTAGCTGAAGAATACGGAACTGCTACTGATGAAGGGATTACCATTAAATTAAAACTTACTCACGAAGATTTAGGAAGTTTTTTCGGAGCAACGAGAGAAAGTGTAACAAGACTTATGAATCAATTGAAACAACAAAGAATTGTAACTAAAAAACAAGGGTATTTGATCATTCATGACATGGAATTGCTTAAGGAGTATAAAAACTAATTCAACTCTCTCTACAAAATTTTATCGTTAAGTGAGTGAATATCATAATTACCTTAATTGAGCAATATCAAACGATATGTAATTGCGAGCGGGTTAACGCAACTACATATCGTTTCTTAATGGCGATAATATTGAATGGTGAAATTCATTAAAGTAAAAAAAAACTATCAAAAATAAGTTTTTGATAGTTTTAATACTTTATGTCCATAAGTTTTGGGGGTCAAATGAACAAAAAAGAAATGATTTCATGCATTTACATGTTATTTGGTTTTGGGCACTAAATAACATTGTTATTTGGCAACATTTGATTGTTTCCAATCTTTTTCTATCTACTTATTTTCTTTGTTATGTCGGTTTAATAAAGAAGTAAGGCTATATCTATTTTATATTTTGGGCGAACATAAAGTAGATATTAACGCTTGCATTACCCTTTGTTAAACTTAATTTCATTTTAGCCATTGTTTGAATGTGTTTCTGTGACTAACATCACAAATGCCCGTTTTAAATTTATGAATACTTTGTGAACTGAGTCAATTTGATCATAACCTAAAATATCGCCATATCAAACGATATATAATTGCAAGTAACTTAATGCAACTACATATCGTTTCTTAATGGCGATAATACTGAATGACAATTCATTAAACTACAATATCAATTACTCATTAATGCTACGAGAATTGCTTTTTGAACATGTAAACGATTTTCAGCTTGATCGAAAATATATGAATGAGATCCATCGATGATATCCGCTGTGACTTCTTCCTCTCGGTGAGCCGGTAAACAGTGAAGAAATATATAATCGTCATTCGCATGTTGAACTAAACGATTATTCACTTGGAAAGGCTTAAAGATTTCTAAACGATCGTTTGTTTCTTCTTCGTAGCCCATACTCGTCCATACGTCTGTGTAAATAACGTCAGCCCCATTCATTGCTTCTACAGGATCATTTGTTAATTGGAAAGTCGCTTTCGTTTCTTGACATATTGCTTCAACCTCATTTATGATCCAAGGTTTCGGTTCATAGCCTTTTGGTGTAGCGATCGCAACATCCATACCAACTTTCGCACAAGCTATAAGTAATGAATGAGCGACATTATTGCCATCGCCAACATACACCGTCTTTATTCCTTTAAAGGTTCCTTTCGCCTCATAAATCGTCATAATATCCGCTAACGCTTGACATGGATGAAAATCATCGGTTAGTGCATTCACTACAGGAACCGTCGAATGTTTAGCTAACTCCTCGATAATTTCATGACCGTGCGTTCGAATCATAATCCCATCAACATATCTTGATAGTACTTGAGCAGTATCTGAAATCGGCTCTCCTCTTCCTAGCTGAGAGTCTTTAGAGCTTAAAAATAAAGCTGAACCTCCTAATTGGCTCATTCCTACTTCAAAAGAAACTCTTGTTCTTGTTGACGATTTTTCAAATATCATTGCTAACGTTTTCCCTGCTAAGAAGGGGTGAGGAACCCCTTCTTTTTGGTACTTCTTTAAAACAAGAGAAAAATCTAACAACTCATTTATTTGTTCAGGTGAATAGTCTAATAGAGTAAGAAAATTCATTCCTTGATATTTTTGTACATTTAATCCTGATTGTGCTACAGATGATACCGTCAAAAATCTCACTTCCTTTTGCGCTTAGTTAATTCGTTTGCTTCAAGCTAGTTTTGTGTTTTTCATAGTGATCAAGCCAATCATCGATACAATTAACATTATTTTCGACTGTATTTAAACTTTTTACGATCTGAGCGAACGTAGATAGTTCCGTAATGACTGGTTTTCGGTTCTTTAATGCTTCTTTCCTTTTCCACTTTGATTCTGAATCGTTACAAATATTTAAGTAACAAACCCCGTTATCGTCATCTAACCAATCTTGAAAAGAAACTGTATCGGATTCGACTACTTTATACTGCAAATCGATTAATTTTTCTTTTAACGAAGTAAATAATTCCATTTTCGTTTCATCTACTTCACAATAAATGCTACCTTTTTTCTTAAATAACTCTGGAATATCACGCTCTCCCCAAACGAAAGCCTTATAAAACGCTTCATCAATATTGTCACTAATTGAAATCAATTCACCTGTTGACTTCATTTCTGCCTCTAGCTTCGGATCGAGATCTGGCAATTTAGAATGTGAAAACACAGGGGCTTTCACTGTGAAATACGATGGCTCAACTTGATAACCAACAGTCTCAACAATATCTTTCAGTTTTTCACCTAAAAGAAGTTTCGTTGTTAATGCAATCATATTCATTCCTGTAACTTTACTAAGGATCGGGACCGTTCTAGAAGCACGTGGATTTACCTCAAGGACAAACACTTCTTCTTTATATAAAACAAACTGAATATTAAAGACGCCTTTAAAGTCCATACCTTTGGCTATTCGTTTCGTATATTCAACAATTGTTTCTTTATGAGAATTTTTAATATTGATTGGTGGTATGACAGAAAGGCTATCTCCGGAATGAACTCCCGCCTTCTCAATGTGTTCAAACATTCCTGGAATAACCACGTCTTCGCCATCTGTTAAAGCATCCACTTCTAACTCTGTACCCGGGTAGTAGGCATCTAGTAAAATCGGAAACTTCACTTGATTAAATCCATTATTCATATATTCAATCATTTCTTCACGATTATAGAAAGTCATCATGCCTTGACCACCGATGACGTAAGAAGGTCTGATTAATACTGGATAGCCAATTTCATCAGCCATATTTAGCAAACCAATCTCATCATAAGCAGTAACTCCTGGGATGTGAGGGACATTTACTTGCTTCATAAACTGATAAAAAAGATCTCGGTCTTCTAGCTTATCAATCGTATGATGATTCGTTCCTAGTAGAGGTACACCAGCCTCTTCTAAGCTTTTCACTAATGATATTGCCGTTTGACCGCCAAGTTGAACGATGACCCCTTCTGGTTTTTCTAGTTCAATAATGTTTAAGACATCTTCAGTTGTAATCGGTTCGAAATAAAGTCGATCAGCAATCTCATAATCTGTACTAACAGTCTCTGGGTTATTATTAATTAAAATAGCTTCATAGTTTTCAGTTTTTAATGCTAGAACGCCGTGAACTGAACAATAATCAAATTCTATTCCTTGACCGATTCGAATTGGCCCCGAACCGATAATAACCACTTTTTTCTTATTACTTTCTGTATCAACGTCTTGTTCGCCACTCCAGCTAGAATAGTAATAAGAGGTTTTCGCTACAAATTCAGCTGCACAAGTGTCAACCATCTTAAATGACGGCACAATATCAAACTCATGACGTTTGTTACGGATATCATCTAATGTTACTTTCCAAACACTCGCTAACCATTCATCAGAAAACCCGTTAACTTTCAGGTCCTCAAGTTTTTTCTTTGATACAGTGGTCAGTGAAAGTTGTTTCACTTCATTTTCAATTTCAATTAAAGACTTCCAACTTTTTAAATAGAAATAGTTAATTTTTGTTGCTTCATGTATTTCTTCGGTTGTTACGTTACGACGCAGCAATTCTAAAATAGCAAAAAAACGGAGGTCATCAGCTTCAGTGACACTTTCCCAAAGTTGTTGTAACGAAAACTTTTTTACTCTCTCCATCTCAAGCCCTAAAATACCTTTAATATCTAAAGAACGGACCGCCTTTTGAAATGCCGATTCTAAATTTCTTTCGATCGCCATCACTTCTCCAGTTGCTTTCATCTGCGTCCCAAGCTTTCGATTGGCTTGAGGAAATTTATCGAATGGCCAACGTGGAAACTTCACGACACAATAATCTAAAGAAGGTTCGAAGCTGGCATACGTATGCTGTGTTACTGGATTTTGTAACTCATGTAAATGGTAGCCAAGGCTCAATTTAGCCGCAATTCGAGCAATCGGATACCCTGTAGCTTTCGAAGCTAGTGCACTTGATCTACTTACACGAGGGTTTACTTCAATCAAATAATAATCTTTACTATACGGATCAAGAGCAAACTGTATATTACATCCTCCTACAATACCTAACGCTCTAATAATCTTCACTGAAACAGAGCGTAACATCTGATATTCTACGTCTGTTAACGTTTGCGAAGGTGCGACGACAATCGAATCACCTGTATGAATACCAACCGGATCAATGTTTTCCATATTACAAACGGTTATACACGTATCGTTTGCGTCTCGCATTACTTCATATTCAATTTCTTTAAAACCAGCGATACTTTTTTCTATTAAACACTGGTTAATCGGACTAGCATTTAAGCCACCTTTAACAATGTTTTTAAGGGATTGTTCATCATGAACAATTCCCCCTCCTGCTCCTCCTAATGTATAAGCAGGGCGAATAATAATAGGGAACCCGACCTTTTGAGCAAAAGTTAGCGCGGCATCAACCGTTTCAACAATTTCACTTTCTGGAACCGGCTCATTTAATTCGTGCATTAGTGTTCGAAACTCCTCACGATCTTCACCTTTCTTAATCGATTCAATCGGAGTTCCGAGTAGTGGGACTCCATACTTTTCAATAATCCCTTGTTCGTGAAGTGCTAATGCTAAATTTAGACCTGTTTGCCCACCTAAAGTTGCTAAAATTCCATCAGGTGATTCTTTTTGAATGATTTTTTCAACACTTTCTACTGTTAAAGGTTCAAAATAAACGACATCAGCACATGCCTTGTCTGTCATCACCGTTGCAGGATTATTATTGATGAGGATTACTTGACAACCCTCCTCCTTTAAAGCGAGACAAGCTTGAGTCCCTGCATAATCAAATTCTGCAGCTTGCCCGATTACGATTGGGCCTGAGCCAATTACTAATATTTTTTTTATATCATCACGTTTAGGCATAAATTTTCTCGCTCCTCTTGCTACTCATATCAGTTAAAAAGCAGTGAAATATCTCTTCTGAATCAGATGGACCAGGATGGGCCTCTGGATGAAATTGTACAGAAGTGATTGGATATTGCTGATGTGACATTCCTTCAACTGATCGATCATTTATATTAATATAGCGTGGTGAAAACCCTGTTTCCTCTAAGCTATCTTCCGTTACTACATAACTGTGATTTTGCGACGTCATATACACTTTTTTCGTTAATAAATCTTGAACTGGCTGATTAGCTCCTCGGTGTCCAAAGCGGAGCTTTTCAGTGTCGCCACCGAAGGCAAGTGCCAATAATTGATGACCTAAACAAATTCCCATCGTCGGGTACGTGCTCGCTAACTTTTTAATCGTGCCTAGTAAATGTACAAGCTTTTTCGGATTACCCGGGCCGTTAGATAAAAATACTCCATCCGGTTTTAAGTTTGCAATCGTACCTTCGTCTGTATTAAATGGAACAACTGTTACTTTACAACCTAACGTTAAAAGCGACGATAAAATCGATTTTTTATAACCAAAATCAACCATTACTACGTGATAATCTCCGTCACCAAACGTCTCAATTTTAGTAGTTGATACTTCTTCAACAAGATTTCTCGTACCTATCATAGGTTTATTTGAAAAGTCTACGGTATCTATGTTGGTAGTGATAATAGCTCCCATATCACCTAACTCTCGAATTCGTTTTACAACGGCTCTCGTATCAACGCCTACAAGAATAGGTAGTGAAGTTTTTTCTGCATAATCCTTCAAAGATTCTATCGCTTCATAATGGTAACCTTCGTTTCTACAACCTTGCATAATTAAAGCTGAAGCTTGAGGAGCAATACTCTCTTGATCAATACCGTTGATCCCGTAATTACCTATTAACGGATATGTGAAAACGACAATTTGCCCTTTAAACGAAGGATCTGTCATTACCTCTTCATAACCTGTCATCCCTGTGAAAAAGACAACTTCACCGTAAACTTCCTTGTCGTTACCTAATAACTCCCCTTCAAAAAACTCACCCGTCGATAAAACTATATAACCTTTCACATATATTCCTCCTTATAAAAAGCGTAACGTACTGTAATCACCCGTTTTTACCAAAATTCCGAGTTGAATAATAATTATTTTTATTGAATTTTTATTCAACGATGACTAAAAAAATTTAATTACTTTAATGAATTTCATAATTCCTGATTCTCGCCACTAAGATCAATATATAATTGCGTCAAAACCATTCGCAAACTATATATTGCATGATGTGGCTCATTTTTGGTAATTATGAAATTCACTCACTCAACTCTGCTGTAATCATTGTTATTGCCTGATCTAACTCATCATATGTCACAGTTAGCGGTGGTAAAAGTCTTATAACATTAGGTCCCGCATTTAAAACTAATAAACCTTTATCCCTTAATGAGGATATGACTAAACTAACATCTTGGTGACACTCAATTCCGACCATTAAGCCTTTACCTCTAATTTGTTTTACAGCTTTACAATCACTTAAAACGTTCTTTATACTATTAAAGAAATAACTACTTTTTTCTTCAATTTCTTTTAAAAAACTTTCTTGAAAAACCGTTTGAATGGTTGAATAGGCAGCAGCCATCGCTACAGGGTTCCCTCCAAATGTAGAACCGTGACTTCCCGGCCCAAAAGCATCAATAAGAGATTTTTTACCGATTAGCCCACCTACAGGAAAGCCATTCCCTAACCCTTTGGCAACCGTTATAATATCTGGTGATAAATGATAATGCTGGTAGCCAAAGGCCTTCCCTGTTCTACCAATCCCAGTCTGCACTTCATCTACTACGACTAGACAGTTATACTTCTCTTTTAACTGATTAATAGTTGCAATAAATTGTTCAGTCGCTTCATGTACGCCACCTTCTCCTTGAATTACTTCAAGAAAGATCGCTGCTACATCATCACCCATAGTACTTGTTAACGCTTCTGAATCATTATATGGAAGATAAGTAAATCCTTGTAGTAAAGGTTCAAAACCTTTGTGAATTTTCTCTTGTCCTGTTGCTGAAAGGCTTCCCATCGTTCTACCATGGAACGAC
>SKOL01000162.1 GCA_007120055.1 Anaerobacillus sp. | reverse complement strand
TTCACGTTATGTATCCTCCTTAAATAGCTTGTATACTTTCGTATTGAAAGTGCCTTAAATTTAACACTCAAATTATTTTACTATATTTCATCAACAAAACACAAATTAATGAATTTCATAACGTTGAGGCTGTTCCATAAGTATCAGACACTTATGGAACAGCCCCACTCCTTATAACTAATTATTTTACTTCACTACCATCAATTGAAAGATCAAGACGAACAACGTCTTCGTAAGTTTCACGTTTTACTACAAGAGTACTTTCTCCATTTTCTACAAAAACTACTGCAGGCCTCGGAATTCGATTATAGTTATTCGACATTGAATATCCGTAAGCCCCTGTACAGAAGACCGCTAAAATATCACCTGGTTTAGCAAACGGAAGGGCAATATCCCAGATTAACATATCGCCACTTTCACAACATTTTCCAGCAACTGAGTATGTTTCTTGGTTCGTTTCATTACATCTATTTGCTACAACGGCTTCATACTCAGCTTGATAAAGAGCTGGACGTAAATTATCTGTCATACCACCATCTACTGAAAGGTAATGTCTAACTTCAGGAATTTCTTTTTCAGAACCAACTGTATACAAAGTTGTCCCTGCGTCTCCAACAAGTGACCTTCCTGGCTCAATCCATACTTCCGGAATTTCGATTCCTAATTTTTCTGCTTGGAATTCGATAGCATCAATCGTTGCATCAACATATTGTGAAACTGGAAGTGGTGTATCACCTTCAATATAGCGGATACCAAATCCGCCAC
The DNA here is from genome assembly GCA_007120055.1 of Anaerobacillus sp. Next base: position 7,740 of record SKOL01000162.1, on the reverse strand, counting down.
CAAGATTCAACACTTGCGGTACATAGTTTAACTTCGTTTTCCACTCTGCTAAATATGAGAATATTTTTTCTACAGCTAACGTAAACCCTGTCGTTTCAAAAATTTGTGAACCAATATGACAATGTAACCCCAACAATTGAAACGATTCATCATCAGTTACTTTTTGAATCGCCTCTTCAGCCTGGCCAGTCGTCAAATCAAAGCCAAATTTAGAATCTTCTTGCCCAGTCGAAATGTACTCATGAGTATGAGCTTCAACTCCAGGTGTAATACGAAGTAGTACGGATACGACTTTATTATGCTTTTTTGCAGCTTGTTTTAATAATTCAATTTCAAAAAAATTATCAACAACAAAACAACCAATTCCAGCTTGGACCGCCATATCTATTTCATCATTACTTTTATTATTTCCGTGAAAGTGGATTTTTTCTACTGGAAAACCTGCCACTAAAGCAGTGTGCAATTCTCCGCCCGAAACGACATCTAAACTTAAGTCTAATTCTTTAGCAAGCTGTACCATAGCGACGCAACTGAATGCTTTACTCGCATAAGCTACTTGAGCTTTTATGTTTCTCTTTTTAAAAGCTTGCACGAAGTCATATGCCCGTTCTTTAATTAATGCAACATCATAAACGTATAAAGGTGTGCCGTACTGTTCTTGTAATTTTGTTACATCAACACCACCAATTTCTAAATGACCTAAGTCATTTACTGTACTTGTTCCATGTTTGTACATTTATTAAACTCCTCTCAAATCAAACGCTATTTTCTCTAATTTATTTGGATTAATGAATTTCATAATTCAATATTATCGCCATAAAGTATCTATATGTAGTTGCGTTAAACCGCTCGCAACTACATATAGTTTGATATGGCTCAATTTAGGAAATTATGAAATTCACTCAAATAGCCTATATAAAAAGGTGACTAATGTAAGTTACATTAGCCACCTGGTAAAAGCTATTCGTAACCTCACGTTTAAGTAGTCCTCCACTGCTTTGGCAGTGACAGTTCGTTATTTATTCAATAACGACCCAGCGAAGATGAAGCGGGCCCCTTCACTTCTTCACTTCGGCAAATTGACCTTTCCAGCTGTTTCAACGCTTCCCTAGCTCCACAGTGTAATCATTCGCATTGCACCTCTACCTCATTAACAAATGAGGAACCATTATTAAGTTATATCCACAAAATTTATACATAAAATTTTATCATATTTACTTTACCAACGCAATGTGTTAATTCGCTGGTTGCTTATGACGATTTTTCGGATTAACAATGCTAGGTCGCTGCTTTTTAATAGGCACTGATAACCTCACTAAAATATCTAAAAACGCTTTTGGATAAAAAGGTATAAACGGCCATAAATAAGGTGTATCTAACGGCTTCATACTTGCAATGATTAAGATCATCACAGTAAGAGCAATTAAAAATCCAGGTGCTTTAAAGAAGAATACAACAACTAATAATAATAAACGAACAAGCTTTAATGCAATACCTAATTCATAACTAGGCGTAGCAAAAGTACCAATTGCCCCTAAAGCAACGTAAAGAATGACTTCAGGGATGAACAAACCAACTTCTATAGCTATTTCTCCAATTAACAATGCTGCCACTAAACCTAAAGCTGTTGCTAATGGCGAAGGAGTATGAATAGCTGCCATCCGGAGTAGCTCAATCCCGATTTCAGCGATAATAATTTGGGCAAACACTGGTACATTTGTCGTCTCCTCAGGCCCAACAAAGTCTAACAATTCGGGGACCATGTCCGGTTGCATAACTAACAAAAGCCATAACGGTAAGATAAGTAAGGCAAAGATCATGCCTGAAAAGCGTACCCAACGTAAAAACGTACCAATAAGCGGTGCTTGGCGAAACTCTTCAGCGTGCTGAACGTGGTGAAAAAATGTCGTTGGCAATATAATCACACTTGGAGACGCATCTACGAAAATAACAATATGTCCCTCAAGTAAGTGTGTTGCCGCTACATCAGGACGCTCAGTATAACGGACAAGAGGAAAAGGGTTTAAACCTTGCTTGACAATGAATTCCTCAACAACTTTATCCGCCATTGTTAAACCGTCAATTTCAATTCCTTCAAGTTCCTTCTTTACTTTCTCAAGTAAACTTGGATCAGCGACATCTTTTATGTACGCAACACAAATATCCGTTTTTGAACGAACACCGACTTGCATTATTTCATGCCTTAATCTTTCGTCTCTAATTCTTCTTCTCGTTAAAGCAGTATTTTCAATAATGTTTTCAGTATAACCATCGCGTGCGCCTCTAACGACTCTTTCAGTATCTGGCTCTTCAGGACCTCTGCCTGGATAACTACGGACATCAATAACTAAAGCCTCTGTCTCACCTTCGATTAAAATAAATATGAGGCCTGATAACATTTGGTCTACAGCTTCATCTAATGTTTTTACTGGTTCTACTTGAACATGAGTTAATCGATTCTCAATTTGCTGTTTCACACGAAGTTCTCGTTTTTCTGCAGCATCTAAGAACATTAATTCTTTTAATAATTCAATGATATTTTGAATATCACAAAGACCATTAACAAAATAAATTTGAACTTCTTTATCTAAGATCGATAATTTTCGAACGCCGACATCAAAACTAGTACCCATTCCAACTTTATCTTTTAGGTATTTTTCGTTTTCGAGGATCGTACTTGAAACTTTTTGCTTCGCATTATCTGCATTGTTTTTTTCAACAATATCATTACTCACTGTACTCGCTCCTTTCTAAAATAAGTTCAACAGCTTTTTTCGTAATTGGAGCCCCCTTATCAATTTCATCTTTCCCTGACATTTTCCCAATATCCCCAATGCCAACAATAAAAGGAATGCCTAATTCATTTAAGTTATATACTGTATCACCATTTATTCTTCCAACCTCAATATCTGGCAACCCAAATTTATCTACACCATACTCGGTTAAATTTCCATTTCGGTCTATACTGACATCCACTTTTGCCCATTCATTATCATGAGTTTTCGAAGCTACGGCAATTGCTCCAATAATTTTCAACTCACTATGAGTAGCAACATAACGTAAAGCCTCCTCACCCGGACCTTCTTCTGTATAACCACAATCGTCAAACATAACAAGCACTGGATCATAAGGCGTTTTATTAATTAAGCGCACTAATTGTTCACCTGATAATTTCGATGGATTCCCCCACGAATTTGTGATACACCGTCCTCCAATTTCTTTTGCAACAAGTTCTACTGCTTTTCTAGCTGATTCATCACCATCTGTTATTAAGATCACCCTCTTCTTTTCCATGGTTTCACCCTTTCGGTTTGAAAAATATGGCCACTAAAAATCCAAATAAAATCGCAGAGGAAATTCCTGCTGAAGTAACTTCAAAAATCCCCATCCCAATTCCTAAAAATCCAGATCTTTGTGCTTCTATCATCGCACCGTGAACTAAAGAGTGACCAAAGCTAGTGATTGGTACGATCGCACCTGCTCCTGCAAAGTCAATAAGGCGATCATAAAGGTGAAAACCATCTAAAAGAGCGCCGATAACAACTAAGGAGCTCATCACATGTGCTGGTGAAAACTTGAAAAAATCTAACATTATCTGTCCTACTACACAAATAAGTCCACCAACTGTAAATGCAACTATATACTCCACTACGCACTCTCCTTTCAAGTCTTCATTTCGCTAAGATGAATTGTAGTAAGAACATGATAATCGTAAGTTGCCTTTATAGTTACCAAATTAACTAGTTTTCATTAAAGATTCGAGTAATCATCTTCATACTGAAATGAAACACCGTGCGCTATACACGGGATTGATTCATTTTGTTGAATCATTAATGGATTAAGTAATGCTCCCGTCGCCACTACAAATATTCGACGTAACGCTCCTTTTTTTAATTCATCAAATAAACGACTGAAAGTAACTACCGCTGAACAGGCACAACCACTACCACCTGAAAAAACTTTTTGATCTGCGCTATAAATTAAAATTCCACAATCATGATGGTTATTATAAATATCAATTCCTTCTTCAAATAATAAGCTCTTTAAAATTGGTGTTCCTACTCTAGATAAATCACCCGTTACAATCGCATCATAGTCTTCAGGTTTTCTCCTTAAGTCTTGTAAGTGAGTTTTAATCGTCTGTACTGCCGCTGGAGCCATTGCAGCTCCCATATTAAAAGGGCTTGTTACACCGAGATCCACCACTTTACCAACTGTTGCAGATTCTACTCTTATTTTGGATTTTTTTTTACTCACATATGCAGCGCCTGATCCAGTTACTGTATACATCGCTGTACTCGGTTTTTGTCCACCAAATTCTGTAGGATACCGAAATTGCCGTTCAGCAGTTGCAAAGTGACTACTCACAGCTGTAACGACATGCTCAGCAAAGCCTCCGTCCAATAAGACTGAAGCCAATGTCAAAGCTTCCATTGAAGTTGAGCATGCATTAAACAATCCGAAAAAAGGAATTTCCTTTTCTCTTGCCACATAACTAGCAGTAATATTTTGATTTAACAAATCCCCGCCAAGAAAAAAGTCAATTTCTTCATTTTTTTTATTTGCCTTTTGTAAACATAACTCTATTGCTTCTGACATTAACTTCCGCTCTGCTAACTCCCATGTAGCTTCACCACAATATAAATTATCAAAAGATTTGTCGAAACAACCTTTTAGTGGGCCCTCAGCTTCTTTAGGACCAACAACACTGGCTGTACTTTGAACATATATTCCATTGTTGAATTGCATCGTTTGGCTACGCATTTACTTCCTCCGACTATTTATGAAATTAACGTTTGTACAAGTAAACGAATCATACTTACGATATAGGCAGAAACAACCCCGAAAACAATGACAGCACCAGCAATTTTAAACATATTTCCGGCAATTCCGAGTACAACCCCTTCACTTTTATGTTCTAGAGCACTACTTGAAATGGCATTTGCAAACCCGGTAACCGTGGCAATTGACCCTGCACCAGCAAACTGTCCTATTCGATCATAAATACCTACCGCCGTTAAAACAGATGCTATTAAAATTAACGTTCCTAGCATTGCACTAGCTACCGTTTTTTCTGTTAAGTCAAAATAATAAATATAAAGATTCGCTATCCCTTGCCCAAATGCACAAATCACTCCCCCAATCAAAAAAGCTTTAAAGCAGTTTTTAAAATAGGAGGGCTTAGGCTGGAATGGTTCGATCGCTTTTTTATATTTTTTTTTATTTTTTTCCAATTGATCTTGATCCATAGTTACCCCTTCTTATCTATCTACAAAGTAGATCCAGTGAAATAAAGATCCTAAAATTTTGCCAAAAACAATCGCCATTAATAAATAAGTAATTTTATCTGCAACACCAACACGTTTAGCTAGTATCGGGAAAACATTTAACACCTCTGTTAATGCGGCTGCTAATAAACCTACAAAAACACCAGCAAAAAGACCAACAAAAGCTGTTGTTATGCTAGGTAACTGAAAAATCGGCTCCCATAAACTTAACCATGACCCAGTTATAGCACCTAAAACGACTGCCCATTCATAAAACCTAATAAAGTTTTTCGTCTTCGTAAGTTGAGTTAATCGAGGAATTACACCTAAAACCGTTAAAAAGGCCACAAAGCCAGCTCCAACCGCTAACCCACCACTTAAACCGATAAGCATGGAAACTAAATAATTAATGATCATTGATTTTTGTTTCACTTTCACCATTTTCGTGGATAGAAACATAGTGATCTAGCGCCTGTTGATAATTAAACATTTCAACTTCTAAAGGACTCGGCTCTTCATTAATTCGTTTTTTAAATAAATGATTAAAGAATAAAATCATCCCTAACCCAAGACCGATAGAATACGGTATTTGTAATAATAGCGGTTTCGGATCATCCTCACCTGTAATAATTTCATAAAGCTTTCGGTGAACTTCCTGCATGCTTACATCTTCATGGAAATTCATGACCGCAAGGCCTGCTCCAATGAATAATAAGACCCATATCATTAAAAAAAAGAGCGGTCTTAAAGGTTTTTTCTTTATATAAACCTCAATAATCGTTTGTGCTGCTCCCATTGTTTGAACTTCAATATTCGGATATTTTTCATTTATAGCTTTAATAACCTTCATGACATCTATAACAATGAATTTTCTATCTTCTTTTATTACTTGGTGAATCGGTATAACATTTACTAATTTACGAACGTCATCACTTGCGACAATTTGAGCTAAATCACCCACTTTTACCGTTTGTGAATTAACAGCTTGTACCCGATGGCGCATTCGTATGTAAACAATCTCATCCTTCATTTATCCCCCACCTTTATAGAAAAGTGTAAGCGCCTTGGTAAGCCCTGAAAAGCGCTGGAGAGCCAGCGAGAGTTTATCCCCTCTTGAATTGACTTCTTCGAGTAGATAAACATTCGATGGATCGAAGCGCTCGAAGGGCTAGGCGCTGAAACTAGACATAGAAAAGTGTAAGCGCCTTGATTGTATACTGCTGATTGTTTTTTAGTATGGATGGAATACCTCCATCTCATGCGTTTAATTAGAAAAACAAGACTTGTCTCTATCGATAAGCTTACAAACACAAAGACCAAATGGCTAGTCAGCCATTTGGTCTTTGTGTTTAAATAAAATATTTTTTGAAATCTATTCAGACTGCTTGAAAACGCTCGTCAGACGAGGCGTGAACCCTTGAGGACAGCGGAGTTACCATAGAGGGTAATGAGCATGGACTCAAGGGTGAACAACGACGTATGCGAGCGTTTGCGGGCAGTCTGAGACCAAATGGCTAGTCAGCCATTTGGTCTTTTATTTGCTTTAGTATTTTCTTTTCAAGCCTAGAAACTTGCACTTGGGAAATTCCTAACCGCTCAGCAACTTCAGACTGAGTTTGGTCTTTATAATATCTCAAGTATACGATTAATCGTTCACGCTCATTTAAATGGCGAATTGCTTCTTTTAAAGCAATTTTATCAAACCATTTATTTTCTGTTTGATCCGCAATTTGATCTAAGAGAGTGATTGGATCACCGTCGTTTTCGTATACCGTTTCATGAATAGAAGATAAGCTTCTACTTGCTTCTTGAGCAAAGACAACTTCTTCAGGAGTTATGTCTAGCTTTTCCGCAATCTCAGCTACAGTTGGTACACGACCTAACGTTTTCGACAGTTCATCTTTCATTTTTCTAATTTTATTCGCAGTTTCTTTTAATGATCGACTTACTTTTACTGTACCATCATCTCTTAAAAACCTTTGAATTTCTCCGATAATCATCGGAACTGCGTAAGTAGAAAACTTTACATCATAAGACAAATCAAATTTATCGACAGATTTAATTAAACCGATACAACCAATTTGAAACAAGTCTTCCGGGTCATACCCACGATTCAAAAAGCGCTGTACTACTGACCAAACTAATCTTGTATTACGATTTACAATAATATCTCTTGCGTCTTGATCGCCAGTTTGGCTTTTAGCGATTAAAGCTTTTACCTCTTCATCTGTTAAGTACGTTTCTTTTTTTTCGTTTTTTACCTCCACATCCATAAGCAGAACCCCTTAATTGCATAAAGCTTTACTTTTTGAAAGTAACTTCGTTAAATGAACTGTTGTTCCAGCTAACGGATTTGAAACAACTTTGATTTCATCCATAAAGTTTTCCATAATTGTAAAGCCCATGCCAGATCTTTCTAACTCTGGTTTGGTTGTATACAATGGTTGTCTTGCTTCATCGATGTCGTCGATAC
>SKOL01000543.1 GCA_007120055.1 Anaerobacillus sp. | reverse complement strand
AGGCTCTCGTTTCAAACAACTTTAGTAAATTCTCCACCTTCTCATCAACGACAACCGTTCCTTTATTGATGATAATTGTGCGATCACATAATTCTTGAACAACAGGCATATCGTGTGAACTTATGATAATTGTCCGTTTTTCTTCCTTGACGATCATCCTAAGTAGTTCTCGTAGTTCATAACTAATTTCAACATCTAACCCTAACGTCGGTTCATCTAATAAAATGACTTCAGTGTTTGCGAGTAATGCGACTGCGATCGCAAGCTTTTGCTGCATCCCACGAGATAAACCGTTAACAAGTTCATTTTCTTTTTCTTTTAAGCGAAACTGTTTTAATAATTTTTCTACTTTCTCTTTTACGTCTTTTCGAGAAAGCCCTCGATTCCCCGCAAAATATTCTAAATTTTCTCGAACCGTTAAACGCCAATATAAGTTCCGGTTTCCTTCTAGTACAGCACTAATATGTTTTAAAGATTTTAATCTCTTTTTCTTTATATCTAATCCATTTATATGAATAGATCCAGCATCCGCCTGTAGTAGGCCACAAATCATCTTAATCGTTGACGTTTTCCCAGCCCCATTTGGACCTAATAAACCTAGCACCTCACCACGATGCACATCAAATGAGACATCACTAACAGCGGTAATGACTTCTTTCGTTTTTCTTTTTACATACTGCTTGTTTATACCACGAACTTCAATAATTTTTTCCAATGACACCCTTCCTTCCTCTCATAAACCTTATTGATTACTATATTTCCATTATAAGTAGAAAGATTTTTTAATTAAACATGCGAGAGGTTGAACTTTCTTCGGTCTAGAGGTGGAGAAAAACAATTATTCCCCTTATATGTTCTAAATACCTTCAAACATCATAATATATTACCATTCTTTTAAATTAGGAGGAACTTATGTTTAATCGCTACTCCGTCATTGTTAGGCCGTACTTAAAAACTCTTAGTTTACAACCTGAAAATCAAGAAACACCTATTCACTTTATAGAAAACGATATTGTAGGCAACCATTTATTTTATAGACGAAATCACTTCCCTTATCCAACACTTCCTTACTCAAACTATTCGATTGCTATAAATGGTTCAGTAACAAAACCTCAATTCGTTTCCGTACAAGATATTCTCCAACTTCCATCAAAAACAATAAAAGTAGTACTAGAATGTTCCGGAGACAAGCGTAGTTTTTTTGAACCTAAAACCTTTGGAGAGCAGTGGGGAAAAGGAGCTATTAGCCAAGGGTATTGGAAAGGGGTACCGCTAAAAACTCTTCTTGAGTTGTCGGGATTAAATGCTGAAGCACAAGAAGTTGTTGTGGAAGGGTATGATTTTGGAAAAAGAACGGACTTAAATAATGTCTATCCTTATGCTAGAAGCTTACCACTATATAAGGCACTTCACCCAGATACAATTATTGCTTATGAATATAATAATAGACCTATTACGTTCAAGCATGGATATCCTTTAAGGTTAATTGTTCCACAATGGTATGGTATGGCTTCTGTAAAATGGATTAAACAAATTACAGCTATCGAATCAACTTTTAAAGGACCTTTTCAAACTCTCGATTACGTTTACTATCCAAACAAAGATGACAACAACAGGGCTTTTCCTGTCACAAAAATAAACGTAAACTCCACCATACAAAAACCATTAGACATGGAAATTCTTCAAACAGGTAAACATTTCATTAAAGGGATCGCTTGGACAGGTGAAGGTTTTATAAAAAAAGTTGAAATTAGTACTGATAATGGAAGGACCTGGTCAAATACAACTATAGAAAGTCACGATAAAAATAAATATGGTTGGACTTCTTGGTCGTATGAATGGTCCGTAGAAACTAAGGGGGAGTATACGATTATGACAAGGGCCACAGATTCTAATCATAGAAAACAACCAAATAACCCTTTCTGGAACCGAAAAGGCTACGGTTATAATGCTGTAGATAAAATCAAAGTTAAAATTGAATAAATTATTAACTGAGTGAATTTCATAATTACCAATAATGAGTCAAATACACAATATATAGTTTGCGAATGGTTTTACACAACTATATATTGACCTTAGTGACGGGGATAATGGATTATGAAATTCATTAAACTGGTAAATATTTAAAGATGGAGTCCCGAAAGTATTTGATATCAGACAAAACTTACCCAATATAGGTAAATAAATTTATTATCACCTATATTGGGTGTCTAAAGTTGTACTTTATATTTGGTCCAAATTAAAGCAAACTACTTTCGGCTCTGTCATAGCTTCAATGGCTGAACGTACGCCTTCTCTACCTAACCCTGAACCTTTAATTCCTCCGAATGGCATCGCATCAATTCGATAGTCACTGCTATCATTGACGATAATGCCACCTACTTCAATATTTTTAATCGTGTAAAAGGCTTTATTTATATCGTTTGTAAAGATGCCGGCCTGTAAGCCAAAGTTGACATCATTGGAACGGTCGATCGCCTCAGACAAGTCATTCACAGGAGTAATTAAAACCACTGGACCAAAAATTTCTTCCTTTGCAATCTTCGCGGTTTCCGGTACTCCCGTTAAGACGGTTGGTTCATAATAAGCACCGTCACGTTTACCGCCTAATTCAAGCTTCGCTCCTTGGGCTAAAGCATCCTCTACCCAATCTTCAACCCGTCTAGCTTCTGTTTCATTAATTAGCGGACCGACGTCTGTGTCTTCATCCATTTTATCTCCAACAACTAGCTGGTCGGCTTCTGTAATAAATTTCTTTAAAAACGGATCATACATACCTTTTTCAACAAAAATTCGCTGTACACCGATACAATTTTGTCCGACGGCTGAAAAAGCACCCGAGACTGAAGAACTGACTGCTTCTTCAATATTTGCATCTTCTAACACAATTACTGGAGAATTTGAGCCTAGCTCCATATTAACTTTCTTCAATCCTGCTTGGTGGGCAATTTTCTCACCGGTTTCTAAACCGCCAGTGAATGAAACCATTTTTACCTTTGGGTGGGTGACAAGTACATCTCCTACTTCTCTACCCGAACCGGTAATTACTGATAAAAATCCCTTTGGTAATCCCGCTTCCACAAAAGCTTCTGCTAATAATAATGCACTTAGCGGGGTAACTGACGCTGGTTTTACCACGATTGCGTTCCCAGAAGCAATCGCTGGCCCTATTTTATGAGCTACTAGATTTAACGGGTCATTAAAAGGGGTAATGGCAGCGATAACGCCAATCGGAAAACGATAATAATACCCTAATCGATTTTCACTACCCTCCCTTTGATCAAAGTTGATCGTTTCACCATTAATTCGCCTCGCTTCTTCTGCGCTAATTCTAATTGTCTGTATGGCTCTTTTCACTTCGCCACGAGCTTCTGTAATAGTTTTACTACCTTCTAAACTAATCGTTTTTGCATATTTTTCTGCGTTAGTTGCAATATAATCGGCTGCTTTCGTTAAAACTTCAATTCGTTCGTGCGTTGACCACGTTTTCGTTTTTTTAAAGACTTCATCTGCTTTTTCAATGGCTAGTAGCATTTCCTGTCTTGAGGCTGAAGGTACTTTTGCAATGAGCGAGTTGTTTTGAGGGTTAACGACGTCAATCCATTTATTAGAAAGAACCCAATTTCCTGCTAAAAGCATTTTTTTCGTTTTCACTTTTGTACGCATCACGCACCACCTTCCCCTTCTAATTAGATTTAAATTTTTTGCCTTTGAAAGTTGATTATATCAATTAATAGGGAATATCCTGTTTCTACTAAACCTGCGCCAGCACCTGTAAGCATAATAGGTCCTGCCAAATCACATTCATAAACAATCGCGTTCGTCGCGCCAGTAACACCTGCTAAAGGGTCACTTTCTTCGACCATTTCTGGTTGAACTTTAGCTTCTACACCATCATTAGTCTTATTTATTCGGGCTATTAAGCGCCATTTTTTATTTTCTTGCAACGCATCTTCAACAATCTCACTTGTAAAGTGACTTATTCCTTTACATATCACATCCTCAGCGTTTAATTGTTCACCCATTAAATAGTTTGCAAGAATAACAGCTTTATAACGAGCATCATAGCCTTCAACATCACTCGTCGGATCAGCTTCTGCATATCCGAGTTTTTGCGCTTGGTTTAATGCGTCCTCATAACTCAACCCTTTTTCCATTTCGGTTAAAATGTAATTGGTTGTGCCGTTTAAAATCCCTTTAATTTCTGTGATCTCATTTCCAGCGAGTGCCGTCTCTGGCATCCGTAATGCAGGTGTACCACTCATCACTGTTCCTTCAAATCCCCAATATACACCATTTTTTTCGGCTAGTTCAGATAGTTCCTTATATGCTAAAGCTACCGGACCTTTGTTTGTCGTAACGACGCTTTTTTGATGTTCAAAAGCAGCACGACAATGGTCGATCGCCGGTTGACCTGTTTTCACATCAGTATACGTGACTTCTACAATCATATCGGCATTCGATTCTTTGATCGTTTTTAAACTATCCCAGTCTTTTATGAGTCCTGGTACATCAGGATAATCTTCAAGATTACCTGTTTTTTGTACGAGTTCAAGCAATTGATCAATATTTAATCCTTCCGGGTGATAGACCGCCCCCTTCATCACATCGGTGACAGCAACAACTGTTGGTTCAAAACCATATTGTTTTTTTAACTGTTCTTGGTTTCTTATAAAAAGCTTCGCTAGCGCTTGGCCGACTCCACCAAACCCGATAAATGAAATTTTCATTTGTTCACCTCCAAGCATTTCTCTTTCTACTTTTCTACTTTCCAACTTTCTAACCAACTCTATAAAATCAACATCCTCCTAGCACAATCTACGAAAATAGCTACTCCTATCGGAAGTGCTTCTTCATCAATATCAAAATTATCGGTATGAAGCTTCTTCTCATCTTCTCCTTCAAAGCCACAGCCTAAGAAAAACATACTACTCGGGATTTTTTCAGCGATATGACCAAAGTCTTCGCCTCCCATTCCGAAAGGTTCTTCATAAATCGCAATGTTTTCATATAATGACTTAGCTGATTGTTTAATAACTTCAGTTAAATTTGGGTCGTTATAAAGGGCCGGTTCACCGTGCTCAATTTCGAGCTCATATTCACCACCTAAAGTTTCAACCATCGAAGCGACGGTATGAAGCTCACGAATTAATTGGGAACGAACTTCTTTCGTATAAGACCGCATTGTTCCTGTAAGCTGTACTGTGTTTGGAATGACATTGGCAGCTTTTCCACCATGAATCTCGCCGATACTAATGGTTCCAACATCTAAAGGGTTAACTTTACGACTTATAAGACTATAAATCCCTTGTAGGACGAAACTCAAAAGCCAAATCGGGTCTTTTCCTTGATGAGGATAGCCACCATGCCCTCCAGTTCCTTTAATCATTAACGTAAAATTATCGATGTTCGCCATACTTGGACCTGAATGAACTTGAATTTCTCCCGTTTTTCGCCACGGACAAACATGAAGAGCAAGCGCTTTACTGACAGCATCAATGGCACCCGACCGAAGCAAGTAAGGGGCACCTGTTAAGCCATGTTCATCGGTATTTTCCTCCGCGGGTTGAAAAATAAACTTAACCGTTCCTCGTAATTTACCAGCTTTTTGTTCTTCTTTTAATAGTTTTGCAGCACCGAGGAGCATCGCAGTGTGAGCATCATGTCCACAAGCGTGCATTACGCCTTTATTTTGAGAAGCATACGTTGCACCTGTATTTTCTTCGATTGGCAAGGCATCGATGTCCGCACGTAAGCCGATGACAGGGCCTTCCCCACCTCTTAGCGTCGCAACGATGCCGTAACCGGCAATATTTGTTTGTACGTCGTTGATACCGATTTTTAACAGCTGATCTTGAATATAAGCACTCGTCTTCTCTTCTTTAAAACTTAATTCAGGTTGACTGTGCAAATGGCGGCGCCAGCGAACTAAGTCTTGCTTAATTAACTTAGCCCGCGTGGCAATATCAAGCTTTTTCAATGACTATCAACTCTCTTTTGGTAACGATCGAAACGCTTGTTTTAAGTCATCGATAAGATCATCTACATCTTCAATTCCCGCTGAATACCGTATTAAACCTTCTGGAATTCCCATTGCTGCCCGTTCTTCAGGTGTACACTCAACATGACTTGTCGTTCTAGCTGGCCCGATAATCGTTTCAACAGCGCCTAAGTTTGCCGCATGGTTCGCGTATTTCAACTTCGGTAACAAGTGACGAACTGTATCCACTCCACCTTTGACTGAGAAGCTTAACATCCCGCCGAACCCAGACATTTGTTTTTTCGCAATGTCGTGGCCAGGATGTTCTTTGAGCCCTGGATAAAATACATCCTCAACGATATCCACCGTTTTTAAAAATTGAGCAATCTTCATCGCATTTTCATTTTGACGTTCAACTCTTAACTTTAACGTCTTCATACTACGTAACAACAAATATGCAGCCATCGGATCTAACGTGGCCCCATTAATTTCACGATAATGGAACACCTCTTCAACTAATTCTTTTTTACCACAAACAATTCCACCTAACGCATCTGCATGCCCACCTAAATACTTCGTTGCACTATGAATCACTAAGTCTACTCCGTACTCGATTGGGTTTTGGTTAATCGGTGTTGCAAACGTATTATCAATGACCGTGACCGCTCCTTGTTTTTTCGCCGCTTTCACCATGCGCTCAATATCAGTAATTTTTACAGTTGGGTTCGTCGGTGTTTCTAAATAAACAACTTTACAGCCTTTCGCAATTTCTTTTTCGATTTCTTCATGATTTCCTGTCTCACAAAGTTGTACGTCAATTTTTTGTTTCGGTAAGAATTCAGTAAAAATTTTATTCGTCCCGCCGTACGTATCTTTAATCGAAACAACGCGGTCCCCCGGGAACAATAACGTCGCCAACGTATTACTAATTGCCGCCATTCCCGTTGAAAAACTTGTAGCAGCCTCTGCTCCTTCTAACAATCGGAGTTTTTCTTCAAAAGCTTGCACGGTCGGATTCGTGTTTCGTCCGTAAATATGGCCTTCTTTTTTACCGGTGGCAACGTCATACCATTCATCCATGTCTTTATAGCCAAAAGAAACACTATGAACGACAGGCACTTGTGTTGCACCAAATGCTAAATAGTCTGCCTCACCAGCCCAAACGACATCTGTACCGATTTTTGATTTTTTCATCACAAAAACCTCCTTTTAATAGTAATAAATGTATTTTCTACTGCTTAAAATAGATTGAGGCTTCACAAAAAGTCGTTCATCACAAATGATTGAAACGTACTTTGTCTTTTAACTACCCTGACTAAAGTAAGTTAACGCCAAAGTAACCTTTCGTGGTGAATTCATACTTTTTGTTAGCCTCACATCTTTTTTAACTTATCTTTCCATCTTGTTTATTAAAAGAAAAAGGATCCTGAACAATTAAGTCACGAGGAAAATTTGTAAATGTTTCACAACCTTTTTCAGTGACTCTGAATGTTTCGCTAATTTCAATGCCGTAATTATCAAACCAGAGCCCAGGAATTAAGTGGAACGTCATATTCGGTCTTAAAATCGTATGATCACCATCACGAATACTCGCTGTATGCTCTCCCCAATCTGGTGGATAATTCAAGCCGACGGAATAACCGAGACGAGATTCTTTTTCTATGCCATGTTTTTGCAGACATTTTCGCCAAACCGCCTCTAAGTCCCCGCAAGTTTTCCCTGGTTTCACACTTTCTAATACTTCGTTTAACCCTTCAACGACAATCGGTGTAATTCTCTTAAGCTCTTTATTTGGTGCGCCTACTGAGATTGTTCGAGCGAGTGGTACGTGATAACGTTTATAACATCCTGCTAATTCAATAATGACTGAATCACCATGTTGAAAAGAGCGATCTGTCCACGTTAAGTGAGGACTCGATGTATTTTCCCCTGTAGGAAGTAACGGCGCAATCGCAGGATAGTCACCACCAAATTCTTTTGTCCCTGAAACAATCTGATAATAAATATTAGCAGCTGCATCACATTCGCGTTTACCTGTGCGAACATTCTCAATTCCTCTTTTCATTGCCGCTTCAGCAATTTTTCCTGCTCGCCGCATATATTCAATTTCTTGATCTGATTTAACAATTCGAACGTAGTTCACTAGTAAACCAGCATCTTTAAATGTTGCGTAGCATAAATGCTTTTTAAGTTGTTCATATGCTTTTGCACTGAAATAATAATTATCCATCTCAACACCGACATACCGTTTTCCATGGCCAATTTGCTTTAACTTGCCTGCTATAAACTCCATCGGATGATTAATGGTCGAATGAATGTAGTAATCTGGATACGGAATAATATTTTCTTCACTCAACCACGTCGTCACTTTCGCTCCATTGGCATCTTGGTTGCGACCAATCCAAATCGGCTGTGGTTCATCTATGACAATGACTAACATTTGATGCACGTAAAAGGACCAGGCATCATAACCTGAAAGATAATTAATATTTGCAGGATCCGTAACAAGTAAAACCTCAATACCCCTTTCGGCCATTCGTTGCTTTGTTT
>SKOL01000023.1 GCA_007120055.1 Anaerobacillus sp. | reverse complement strand
TGAGGGAATTGAAGCTTGGGTTAGTTGGATTAAAGAGGCTTATGAAACTCGATAAAGCTGTCAAAATTGTAGTGAAAGGGCGTGTTCAAGGAGTTGGATTTCGCCCCTTTGTATTTTCGATCGCAAAAAAGTACTCCATTAAAGGAACGGTTCAAAACAATATGGATGGGGTGAACATTGTAGCAGAAGGGACTACCGCTAACCTTCACAGTTTTATCGAACAGCTACAAAATAATAAGCCACGCTTAGCAAGAATCGATCATGTACAGGTAGAAGCTACTGCAATGTTTGAAAATTATCAAACTTTCACCATTATAGAAAGTGACCGTAAAGGAAAATCTTCACTTGTCATCCCCGTAGATGCAAGTGTTTGCCCATCTTGTATCGCAGAAATGACGGATGAATCTGATTTTCGTTATAACTATCCATTTATTAATTGCACCGAGTGTGGGCCGAGGTACACGATCATTAAGGCGTTACCTTATGATCGTCCCTTTACGACGATGGAGAAATTTAAAATGTGCCCATATTGTAAAGAAGAGTATGAAGACCCCCTTGATCGGCGTCACCATGCTCAGCCAATTGCTTGTCCGAGCTGTGGTCCGAAGTTATCGTTACTTTCAATGGAAGGGACTGTGGTCACCACAGGAAAAAGTGCATTAGAGCAGTGTAAATGTCTACTAGCGAAAGGAGCAATTGTCGCGATCAAAGGGATCGGTGGCTTTCACCTTGCTTGTGATGCAACCAATGAAACTGCTGTTAGAGAACTAAGAAATAGGAAAAAACGTCCGAAACGTCCGCTTGCAGTTATGGCTAATGAACGTAATACGATCGAAAAAATAACGAATTTATCGGAGGCTGAAAAGCACTTACTCGACTCTCCGGAATCGCCGATTGTCGTCGTTAAAAAGAATAATCATCAATTGATTCCAGAGTGTGTTGCTCCAGGGATGAAAACGATTGGTGTAATGTTACCTTATACACCGCTACACAAATTGCTTTTTAAGAAGGCTGATTATGAAGTGTTAATAATGACGAGCGCTAACCCGTCAGGATTACCAATGTTATATAAAGATGATGAAACATTTTCATATTTAAGCGGAATTGCCGACTTTATTTTAACTTCCGATAGAGAAATAGAGCATCCACTTGATGATTCCGTTGTTCAAATCGTAAATAATGAGCTTCAGTTTTTTAGGCGAGCAAGGGGATACGTACCAGACCCCTTTTTTATAGATACTAATATAAATGGAATCGTAGCATTAGGTCCTCAGCAAAAAAATACGTTTGCACTAGGTAGAGGTGAGCAAATTTTTATTGGGCCACACATAGGGGATATGGGAAGTGTCGAAGTAACGGATCATTTTTTACATGAACTTAAACATTTAATGAAGTGGGTAGGGATAAAGCATGAAGTCATTGCTGTTGACAAGCACCCCACTTATGAAACTACTTCGTTGGCAAGTGAGATGGAATGTAATCGCATTATTAAAGTGCATCATCATCATGCTCACCACGTTTCTTGTATGGTAGATAATCAGATAAAAGAGGTTTGTTTTGGCATTATTTTAGATGGAACAGGTTATGGTGATGATGGTAATATTTGGGGATTTGAACTTTTGTACGGTGATGCCCTTAGTTATGAACGATTAGGTCATATGTCATATTACCCATTACCAGGCGGAGAAAAGGCGGTAAAAGAACCTTGGCGCAACGCCGTCAGTTTGGTGCTATCCCACTGTGAGGATGGTTTACGTCATTTACAAAAACTTTTTCCTTACAAGAAATCAGAAATTGAGACGATTCAACGAATGTTGAAACAAAACCTTAATAGTCCACTTGCTGGAACATGCGGTAGGTTATTTGATGCCGTTAGTGCTTTATTAAAAATTTGTGATATATCTACGTATGACGGTGAGGCGGCGATTCGTTTATCGGAATTAACCGATGAAACAGAGTGGGTTAACGATTACTATCAATTTAGTGTTATTGAGAACGGAGGCTTACTAGAAATATCGCTTAAAGAAATGGTAGTAGAGTTATTGGAAGATATTCAGAAAAGAACTGAACAAAAACGAATTGTACAAAAGTTTCACCGTACTATTGTAGAAATGTGTCTAGGTATACTTATGAAAGCATTTGAACAAAGGCCGTATCTAAATAAACAAGTCGTTTTATCAGGTGGTAGCTTTCATAATCGCTTCCTTTTTTATCATCTTGTGAGGCTATTAAAAGAGAATGGTTTTGTAGTTTTTACACATAAAAAAGTACCGTGCAATGATGGTGGAGTTTCATTAGGTCAGTTAGTCATAGCAAGCGCTCAAACAAAGAACAAGAAGGGGGAGTAACACAAATGTGTGTAGGAGTACCAGCAAAAATTATAAAAGTTGATGAGTATTCAGCGGTCGTTGATGTGATGGGCTCAAAAATGACGGTTGGAATTATTTTTATTCCTGAAGTAAAGCTAGATGATTATGTGATTGTTCATGCAGGACAGGCGATGTCGATTGTTGACGAAGAGTATGCGAAAGCAAGTATTGAAGAATGGAGGAAGATGGTCAATGATCGAGACGCTTAAACAGTTTTCTAGTAGTACGATCAGTCAAGCACTACTGAAACAAATCGAGCAAAAAGCGGGAGAATATAAAGAGAAATTTGGTCGTGAGCCGGCATTAATGGAAGTGTGTGGCTCACATACGATGGCGGTCGCAAAAACAGGAGTGAAAAAGTTACTCACTGGAAAAGTAAAATTAATTTCAGGACCTGGTTGCCCAGTTTGTGTCACTGATCAAAAATCAATAGATGCAATGATTCAATTAGCCGAAAGCGATGAACGAATTATTTGCACGTTTGGAGACATGGTGCGTGTCCCAGGAACAAACCGAGCATTAATAGATGCGAAAACAGACGGGAGAGATGTGAGAGTCGTTTATTCTCCTTGTGATGCTGTAGAAATTGCCAAAGAAAACCCCGATAAACAGGTTGTTTTTTTAGGGATAGGCTTTGAAACAACGATTCCTGTATTAGCTGTAGCATTAAAAAAAGCCGATGATGAAAGGGTAACGAATTTTTCAATGTGGGTGACTACGAAGTTAGTTGAACCGATATTAAGAAAATTACTAAACGAAGGAGATGTTCAAGTCGACGGTTTATTGCTTCCTGGTCACGTTTCAATTGTTCTTGGAAAATATCATTATCAATATTTAGTGGATGAATATCGTGTTCCAGGAGTGATTTGTGGTTTTGAACCTGCAGAGCTTTTAAGTGGAATTTATAAGTCTATTGAACTATTACTAAATGAAAACCCTGAGATCATCAATTCGCACCAACATGTCGTTCGTGATGAGGGAAATCGTCAAGCTCAACTTATGATCGATCAGTACTTTCAAGTTTGTGATGAAGCTTGGCGTGGTATTGGAGTGATCGAAAATAGTGGTTTAGATATTCGTGACAAATTCATTCACTTAAATGCGAAATCTCGTTTTGATATTAAAGCAGGTGAACCGAAACCAACAAGATGTCGCTGTGGTGAAATTATTAGAGGGTTAATAGCACCTGAAGAATGTAACTTATTCGCTAAAGCTTGTACACCTGTTAATCCGATCGGACCTTGTATGGTTTCGAGTGAAGGAAGCTGTGCAGCATCGTATCAATATTTGAGGGAGGAATAATAATGGTTGAAAAAATTAGTCTTGCCCATGGAGATGGTGGTGAACTCGCGCACCAACTTATTCAAAATGTTTTTATAACAACTTTTGGTCATCATGATCAAGCAAAACTAGATGCTGCCATACTGCATATACCTCAAGAAAAGTTAACGATCTCTACGGATAGCTTTGTCATTAAACCAACTTTTTTTCGTGGAGGTAATATTGGCAAACTAGCGATTTGTGGTACGGTTAATGATCTTGCAGTTAGTGGTGCTACTCCATTATATATTACGGTTGCTTTTATTATTGAGGAGGGATTTTCGATTCCACAACTACAGGAAATTGTCTCTTCAATGGCCGAAGAAGCAAAGAAGGCAAACGTTCAAATTGTTAGTGGAGACACAAAAGTCGTTGAACGAGGTAGTGTTGATGGGATCTTTATTAATACAACAGGAATTGGTGTCATAAATACTGAAGAAATGTTACCGCAAACGATAGATAAACAAGATGTGATAATTATTAGTGGGACGATTGGTGATCACGGCATATCAATTTTAAGTGCGAGAGGAGAACTCGGATTAGTTACTGAACTTAACAGCGACTGTGCCTCTTTAAATGATCTTACAAGTGAAGTTTTAAACGTGTCTAGTCGAGTAAAAATGATGCGCGATCCCACTAGAGGTGGCGTGGCAACAACACTCGTTGAGATTTGTGAAGATTTTAATGTGACAATCGAGATTAATGAAGATGCCTTACCAGTAAAAGAGGAAGTAGAAGGAGCATGTGATATATTAGGTTTCGATCCACTGTATTTAGCAAATGAAGGTAAATTGTTATTAATTGTTGCCAAAGAAGATGAAGAAAAGGTGTTAGCTGTGCTAAAAAAGTTTGACATTGGTCGGGAAGCAACAACGATTGGACGTGTAAGCGAAGTTGAAACTAATGGTAGATTATTTTTGAAAATGTTGTTAGGCAGTCGCCGTCGCTTAAACCGTCTTGCTGGGATGCAATTACCGAGAATTTGTTGATTTCATTAATAATTGAATGCTTCATAATCTTCGCCATGGGTAGCCCTATGGCGTTTTTTTGTATTATCACAATTGAGTGAATTATCATCAGATCATCGATAGTTTTAAATAAACTTCTTTTGGTGAAAAGGTAAACTTTTAAATATGAGACCTTTCACAAGTTAGTCATACATTTCGAAAAATACTCATTAATCGCATCATATATTAATTATAGGATTCACTTCAGGAACTGCCCTTCCAGCCAAAGTGAAAGGACTGAATTTTATGGGAAATAAAGATTACGAAAATAATGAGTGGTATAACTTAAGTGTGGAGGAAGTTGTATCGAAGTTGGATGTAGTTATTGATGATGGTTTAACTGAAGAAGAAGTCAACGAAAGAATTAATATGTATGGGAAAAATGAATTACCAGAACCAGAGAAAAAATCATTAGCAATAAGATTTTTGAAGCATTTTAATGATGTTCTTATTTATATTTTACTATTTGCGGCTGGAATAACGATTATTCTTGGTCATTATATTGATACTGCTGTTATTCTTATGGTTGTCATTATAAATGCCTTTATCGGTTTTTTTCAAGAAAATAAAGCCGAAAAAGCCTTGAACTCGATAAAAAACTTATTGTCACTAAAGGCAAATATTTTAAGAGATAGAGAGAGAACAGAAGTTGACTCCTCACAATTAGTTCCTGGGGATATTGTCATCGTTAGTAGTGGTGATAAAATACCTGCAGATATGCGGCTCGTGCAATGCGAAAACTTAAGAATAGAGGAAGCTGTTCTAACAGGAGAATCAATACCAGTTAAGAAAGTTTCAGAAAAAATTAAAGGTAAAACAGCATTAGGTGATCAAATTAATATGGCTTTTTCAGGAACAGCAGTGACAGCAGGAACAGGAGTAGGAGTTGTAACTGCTACTGGAAAAGATACTGAGATCGGCAAAATAAGTAAATCACTTTCGGAAGTTGATGAAATAAAAACACCTCTTATAAAACAAACAACTAAATTCGGAAAAATGGTGTCTTTAGTCATTTTAGTTGCGGCCGTTTTCATGTATGCATTCGGTTATTTTATAAGAGGCTTCGATGCTGCAGAATTATTACTTGCCGTGATAGGGCTTGCAGTAGCAGCGATACCTGAAGGTTTACCGGCGATCGTCTCGATTATTTTAGCGATTGGTGTGCAAAATATGGCTAGAAAAAAGGCAATCGTTAGAAATCTCCCCTCTGTTGAAACGCTCGGTGCGGTCTCTGTCATTTGTTCAGATAAAACGGGAACACTCACCAAAAATGAAATGACAGTGACATCAGTTGTGACAGAAAGTGACGAGTACGAAGTTACAGGAACGGGTTATTCTCCTGAGGGAGCTATTTTGAAAAATGGAACGCATATAAAGCTAAGTCAAGAATATTTGCTAAAAGAGATGCTGAAGTGCTTTAGAACATGTAACGATGCCAGTATACGTAAAACGGAAAATAACCAGTGGACGATAAATGGTGATCCAACAGAAGGTTGTCTCATTACATTAAGTGAAAAGGCTGATGAAAAAGTTGAAAAATTAAAGGTACAATCAAAGATCCCTTTTGATTCTGAATATAAATATATGGCTGTATTAGTTGAACAAAATAATGAAAAAGTGATTTATATTAAGGGAGCTCCTGACCGTTTGCTAGATATGACCGACCTAGAGCCATCAGATCGAGCATATTGGGAAGAAAAAGTACAAAAATACGCAAGTACAGGTCAAAGAGTTATCGGAGCAGCTTATAAAAAAGTGCCTCAAAGTGTGACCACTATTGATCATGAACATTTAACCGAGGGCGTTCAACTTTTAGGTTTAGCAGGCATTATGGATCCACCTAGAGAAGAAGCGATTTTAGCGATTGAAGAGTGTAAAAAAGCAGGAATAAAAGTAAAAATGATTACTGGTGATCATAAAAGTACGGCGATGACGATAGGAAAAGTTATGGGAATTGGCGATGGAGAAACCGCCCTTGAAGGTAAAGATATTGATCAAATGTCCGATGAAGAGCTTGCAGAGGCAATTATGAAATATGATATATTTGCTAGAACTAGCCCAGATAATAAATTGAGAATAGTGAAAGCCCTGCAAGAGAAAGGTCAAATTTGTGCAATGACCGGTGACGGTGTTAACGATGCACCTGCACTAAAAAGAGCAGATATCGGTGTTGCTATGGGTATAAAAGGAACTGAGGTTGCTAAAGATGCTTCACAAATGGTTCTCGTTGATGATAATTTTAAAACGATTGTAAATGCTGTCCAAGAAGGAAGAAGGGTATATGATAACTTAAAGAAAACGATCCTTTTTATCCTCCCGACAAATGGTGCGCAAGCCTCTCTAATCATCGCAAGCATTATGTTTGGGATAGCGATGCCGCTAACACCAGTTCAAATTTTATGGGTAAACATGGTCATTTCTGTTACTTTATCTTTAGCTTTTGCCTTTGAACGTTTAGAAAAAGGAACAATGGAAAGGCCACCTAGAGAACTGAAAACCCCTTTGTTAAGTGGTTATTATATATTTAGAATTATATTTGTTGCTTTAATGATTAGTGGTGCTTCACTCGTTTTAAACATCCACCTTCATAATCAAGGTTATGATCAAGCAGTTGTAAATACCGTTACTTTGCATACGATTGTAATTCTCCAATTGTTTTATTTATTCAACTGTAGAAGTGAACGAAACTTTGCATTTAATAAAGATTTCTTTACAAATAAAGCTGTATGGGTCGTCTCAAGCTTCCTAATTGTTTTACAAGTGGCGCTTATTTACGTTCCATTTATGAATACAATATTTGGTACCGCACCAATAAGTTTCAATTACTGGATCATTGCGATCATCATGGGGATAGTAATATTATTGATCGTGGAGGTTGAGAAAGTAATAACTAGAATGTTGGGCCTGTTTGTAAAGTGATATTGTTTAGATGAAAAAAAGCAAGGGACTGCCCCATAATTGTCTGACATTTATGGGGCAGTCCCTTATATTAATGTAATTTGTTCAGTAAAAGTTTAAGAGGTGTGAAAAATAAGTGTTGGTTACTACTGATAGGGAAAACTATAAATGCAAATCATTTGTGGGTAACATTTATAACACGAAAGCTGTCTAACACCAGCGTCTAGCCCTTCGAGCGTTTCGATCCATCGATGTTTATCTACTCGAGGGTGCATCTCAAGAGGAGATAAACCGTCGCTGGCTCTCCAACGCTTTTCAGGTCTGAACGAGGCGCTTGCGCTTTTCTTGTTATTTAGAAGGTTTAATGTGTGTGATCATACCGTCTTTATGAATGTACAACGGAATGTCTGGACGGAAATCGAGAAAACCTTCTTGCATTAAAACATGGTAGTTTACTCGAAAATTTGGATCAAAGGTAATAATGGGGGGCTGTTTGAACTGTTTGACATACCCATCAACAGCACGTTGAACACTATCTAGGGTTGCTGGTATTTCCTTTTTTTCCTCTTCAAAAATATCAAAGGTTTCTTTTGACATATAAAAATTTTTCGTAGGAATGCCCCCTATAATATGAGCAAGTTGTTCAAAATCAATGCTATTATCCTCGTTTACTAATATTGTAGTAAACACCCCTTTTGATAAGCTATCAGAAAAGGTTATTACTGCGTTTCGGACATCTTGAATGGTAACATCTATGAAAGGATATTGCTTTTTTTTCTTTTTACGTTTCGACCAGAACATGAATGCCCCTCCCCTCAAGGTGACTAACTGCTTGTTAATCCTTAAAATCAGGCATAATATACTTTTTGATCATTTTATAACCTGTAAAACTAGCTAAGCCTATTCCAGTGAAAAGTCCGATGAGTGTAAAAAGAGGATA
>SKOL01000467.1 GCA_007120055.1 Anaerobacillus sp. | reverse complement strand
AGTAGTCGCTGTTTTCTATGCTCTATTTGTAGGCCTTGTCATATATAGAGATCTTAAAATTAAGCATATCCCTTCCATCTTAGTGGACGCTTCCGTACAAACAGCTGCAGTCATGATTATCGTTGGAGCTGCATCCGTTTTTGCCTATATTATTACTACCCAAAGAATTGCAATTACTTTTTCGGAAGGACTTCTCTCATTAACAGAAAATAAGATTTTGATATTGTTGCTCGTGACAATTATTCTACTAATTATTGGAGCATTTATAGATGCTATTTCAGCCTTTTATTTACTTGTACCGATCTTATTACCTGTCATGCTAAAGATTGGTGTTGATCCGACAACTTTCGGTGTATTTATGACGATTAACCTAGCTATTGGTTTATTTACACCACCAGTAGGTTTGAATCTCTATGTGGCCAGCGGAATATCGAAAGTACCATTAAGGGAAATAACGAGGGCGATACTACCATTCTTCATTGCTTCTGTAGTTGTTCTATTAATGACAACTTATATTCCAGCATTATCAAACTGGCTTCCGGATCTACTAAATGTATAACTTGTAAGGTTACAAGAGAAGAAAAGCTTCATGGATTAATCTTAGAAAAATAAGGGGGAATCTAAATGGAGTACTGTAAAGAGCAACTGGGTGAATTATATTATCAAATGCTAAGAATTAGAAAGTTTGAACAGCTCGTTGAAGAAAAATTTTTAGAAGGTGAAATACCAGGTTTTGTTCATTTATCTATTGGCCAGGAAGCAATTGCAGTAGGTGCCTGCCAAAAGTTAAGGAAGACGGATTTTATTACGAGCACCCATAGAGGACATGGTCACACATTGGCTAAGGGAGCAGATGCGAATAGGTGTATGGCAGAGCTCTTTGGGAAAAGTACAGGTTATTGCAAAGGAAAAGGCGGATCGATGCATATTGCCGATTTCAGTGTTGGGATGTTAGGTGCCAATGGGGTAGTAGGCGGTGGTTTTAATTTAGCAGTAGGTGCAGGGATTTCTTCAGTATTAAATAATACCGATCATGTTGCAGTATGTTTTTTTGGAGATGGAGCAAGTAATCGAGGAACATTTCATGAAGCGTTAAATATGGCTTCAGCGTGGAAACTTCCTGTTATTTTTGTCTGTGAAAATAATCAATGGGCGTCTACTACACCTATGCACGAAGTCACCTCTGTTAAGAATATTGCAGATCGTGCCGTAGCGTATTCTATGCCAGGAATTATCGTTCAAGGTAAGGATGTTTTTGAAGTGAGTAAGGTTATTGAGGAAGCTGTAATACGGGCAAGAAACGGTGAAGGGCCGACCTTGATTGAAGCTAAAACCTATCGCGTTCGAGGTCATTTTGTAGGCGATCCGGAAAAATACCGTACAAGTGAAGAAGTGAAGACAAAAGCAGAAGAAAATGATCCAATTGCATTTTTCATTGATCAAGTAACAAAACAAAATGGTATGACAGAAGAAGACTTTAAATCTATTGAATTAAAAGTGAAAAAAGAAATGGAAGAAGCCCTACGTTTTGCATTAGAAAGTCCTTATCCAAAACCAGAAGAAGCATTTGAAGACTTATATATATAGGGGGATGAGTATGAGGTCAATTAGTTTTTCTCAAGCCACACTTGAAGCAATGGAAGAAGAAATGGAACGTGATCCTCGTGTATTTCTGTTAGGAGAGGATATCGCAGCTCAAGGAGGAATTTTTGGCCAATTCAAAGGATTGCCTGACAAATTTGGCAAAGGACGAGTTCGAGATACACCAATCTCAGAAACGGCGATTGTCGGTGCTGGTGTAGGTGCTTCATTGACAAATACGATTCCCGTAATTGATATGCACTTTGCAGACTTTTTGGGTGTGGCAATGGATGAAGTGTTAAATCAAATGGCAAAAATTAGATATATGTTTGGCGGTCAGGCTAAGCTTCCGCTCGTTCTTCGAGCCCCAGATGGAGCTATACGATCTGCTGCAGCACAGCATTCTCAATCGTTAGAGGCAATGTTTTTGCATATTCCAGGAATTAAGGTTGTTATCCCTTCGAATCCGAAAGATGCTAAAGGTTTATTAAAATCCGCTATTCGAGATGAAAACCCAGTGATTTATTTTGAACATAAAGATTTATTTTCATTGAAAGGGGAAGTTCCGGAGGAGGAATACTTTACCCCAATAGGCAAGGCAAATGTACTAAAGGATGGTACTGACGTCACCGTTGTCAGCTATTCAAAAATTTTAAATGATGTCGTAAAAGTATCTGAGAAAATTGAAAAAGAACATGGTGCATCTGTTGAAATAATAGATTTAAGGACCATCGTACCAATAGACTTAGAAACAATTTATCAATCCGTGAAGAAAACAAAGAAGTTAGTGATTGTACATGAAGCTGTAAAAACTGGTGGAGTAGGAGGGGAAATAGCAGCGAGAGTTGCTGAAGATCTCGTTTACTATTTAGATGCACCTATCATACGGGTTGGAGCTCAATTTACTCCAATACCGTTTAGTCCTGTATTAGAAAAGGAAATACTACCCCAGCATTCCGATATAGAAAAGGCTATTCTTAAACAATTATTTTAGCAGAGGGGAGGAATGACTATGACTCAAGTCATTGCTATGCCTAAACTTGGTTTGTCTATGACTGAGGGTGTAATCAGCCAGTGGTTAAAAAACGAAGGCGATAGAGTAACAAAAGGAGAAGAACTCGTCGAAATTGAAACCGATAAAATAACAAATGTCGTCGAAGCACCTGCTGATGGATATTTAAGACTTATTTTATTAAAAGTAGGAGAAACAGGCTTAGTTAAAGCTCCTATTGGAATCATTGCAGAAGAAGATGAAGATATTTCTGAATGGACAACTGCTTCAAGTGAAGTAAACGAAAACATCGTCCAAAAAAATAAAGAACAAACAAAAAACATGAACGTTAATGATGACGAAAACGCCGATAAAACACTAGTAAATAGGATTAGTTCAGAGGTTTTGGCTACTCCTGCTGCAAAATATTTTGCAAGAGAGCATGGGTTTTCCATAGAGGGTGTAGTTGGAACAGGTCCAAAAAAGCAAATTCATGAAAGAGATGTAATAGCGTTTTATGAAAATTGGAAAAAGCCTGTAAAGCTTACTCCAACTGCAAAGAAAGCTGTAGAAGAGTTACAATTCAATGAAAGTGATTTGGTAGGCAGAGACAGTAAAAGAGTTTATTTGGAAGATCTAGAAAGTTTATCCAAAAATAAGAAACCACAAAATGAAAAAAGAGTTCCACTTAACGGAATCAGAAGAGCGATTGCCGCTAAGATGAGCGATAGCTGGAAAGAAATTCCTCATGTTACGCTTCACAAGAAAGTGGACATTACGCATCTTATGTCCTTAAATGAAACGTACTTAAACACATCTTCGTTTCAAGAAAAGGGGAAAAAAGTAACCTTTACCCATCAACTTATTAAAGCTTGTGCGATAGCTTTAAATGAGTTTAGACAATTGAATTCATCAATGGGTGAAAATGAAATTATTTATCATGAAAACATAAATATTGGGGTAGCGACTTCTACTGATCAAGGACTTCTCGTTCCTGTAATTTCAAATTGTGAGGAAGCTAGTATGAAACAGATTGTTCAAACATTAAATGAACTAGTGAAGTTAGCAAGAGAACAAACATTAAATCCTGATCACATATCAGGTGGCACATTTACGATTACAAACCTTGGTATGTATGGCATTGATTATTTTACCCCAATTATAAACCTACCGGAATCAGCTATTTTGGGAGTAGGTAAAATTACGCAAACAGAAAGTAAATTTGAAGTGTATTTCAGTTTATCTTTTGATCATAGAATCATTGATGGCGCAGAGGCGGCGTTATTTTTAAAGAAACTTGAGAATTTATTACAAGAACCAATGCAGCTATTCATATAGGAGGAAACAAGATGAAAATTGGAATCATCGGAGGTGGTCCAGCGGGTTACATTGCTGCTATTCGGGCCTCGCAGTTTGGAAGTAAGGTTACTCTCATTGAAAAGGAAAAACTTGGGGGCACTTGCTTAAATAAAGGGTGTATTCCTACGAAAAGTTTAATTGAAAACACTGGTATTTGGTCAACTTTTAAAAATAGCTCATTGTTTAGTGAATATGAAGTTGAACAAGGATCTAAAACAGTACCATGGAAACAGCTTTTTAAAAGTAAAAATGAAGTGACAGATCAACTAAGAATGGGTATTCAACACCTCATGAAAAAGTCAAAAGTGAATGTCATTTATGGAGTTGCCAAAATAAAAAATAAGAATGAAGTAGAAGTTGTTTCTGGGAACGAGAAACAGACATTTCATTTTGATACTCTTATTATAGCAACTGGAAGTATTCCAGTAACTCCACCAATCCCAGGGATAAATGAGAATGACAATGTATTCACAAGTGATGAACTCTTAACGGGTGATTTCCAGATGGAGAGCATTACTATTATTGGCGGTGGGGTAATTGGTTTAGAATTTGCTACAATTTATAAAAATATGGGTCTAGAAGTAACGATCATCGAAGCTGAAGAAGAGATCCTATTAACTTTAGACCCTTTAATTAGAGAGACCTTATATAAAGAACTTATCAAAAAAGGTGTTCGCTTATTCACTAATACAAAGGTTGAGAGAATTAAAAGGATAAATGAAAACAAACAAATTGTCCAATTAAATAACGGAGAAGAAGTAGTTTCATCACATATTCTCCTTGCAACGGGTCGTAAAACGAATATAGAAACATTAGGTTTGAATGAAGCAGGTATCATTCATGAAAATGGGAGGATTTTAGTCAATTCTTCGTTCCAAACTTCTTATAAGAATGTTTATGCTGTTGGTGATTGTTCGAGCAAAATGATGCTTGCTCACGTCGCAATGAAAGAAGCAGTTTTTGCTGTTGAACATGCTCATACTGGAGTAGCTCATTCGTTTAACTATAACCATGTCCCACAAGTGATCTATACAGATCCAGAAGCTGCAGGGATAGGTTTAACATTAAATGAAGCAGTTCAATTAGGATATAAAGCAAATGAGAAGACCTTTCCACTTATGGGGAATGGAAGAGCAATGATTCATAGAAATCAATCAGGTTTTGTGAAACTTATTTCTGAAGAAAAATATGGTCAAGTACTCGGTTGCCATATGGTAGGCCCACATGTTTCAGAATTGGTAAATCAACTTTCAATCGCTCTCCATTTAGAGGCTACGGTAGATGAGTTATGTGATGTTATTTTTGCGCACCCAACAGTTTCAGAAAGTATTAATGAAGCTGCTTTAATGGCAAAAGGGATTAATTTGCACGTATAGGTTTTACAATCGTTAGCATTGGGGGGGATTTTGTGAGTAACTCTTGTAATTTGAAGGGACGGGTAGCAATCGTTACTGGTTCAGCTAGAGGTATTGGTGCATCATGTGCATATGCTCTTGCAAGAGAAGGAGCCCATATTGTTATCGTCGATATTATAGAGGCGGATGAAATAATGAGTGAAATTCAGATTGCGTTTCCCAACGTAGAGATTGTTTTTGAAAAAGCAGATATAAGAAATCGAAAAGAGGTTAAAAGAGTCATAGACAATACCATTAATAGATGGGGAAAGATTGATATTCTTGTTAACAATGCTGGTACATGCAGCAGATTAGATTTAGAGAAAATGACAGATGAGGATTGGGACCGAGATATGAATACTAATCTTCGGGGAACATTTCTGTTCACTCAATTGGCAATTTATCCTCATATGGTTAATCAAGGGTACGGAAAAATCATTAATATTAGTTCGATTTCTGGAATTATTGGTGGACTACTATCCTATGAAAAAGGTGTAAGAAAGGGGAGATCAGGACCTGCTTATGCGGCCTCAAAAGGGGGAATAATCGCCTTTACGAAATGGGTAGCCAAAGAAGTCGGGGAGCATGGAATTTATTGTAATAGTGTCGCACCAGGTTCAGTAAAAACTGAAATTACGAAAGGTATGAACTATCCACTAGATTCCCAGCCTATTAAGCGGATGGGTGACCCACAGGATATCGCAGAAGCAGTGGTGTATCTTGCCTCACCTACTTCTAATTATATTACAGGTCAAGTGATAAAAGTCTGTGGTGGGATGGCTATTGGGTAACAACTTGATTTTGATAAATACGAGAACCGAGACAAATATTTACACAGTATATAGAAATTAACTAATTGGTACAAATTTTTGGTAAAATGATCCTTTTAAACTGTTAAAAAGGGAGGTCGGCAGTTATGTTTAATGAGGCTAAGAATCACTCTCTTTATGATGAAGTAAATGGAATAATTTTAGGATCCTTAACAGTGGGTACAGATTTAATGGAAGGGATTATGCAAGAATATAGAAAGTATGATGTGAAATCTGGTGTTGTAACTTGCATCGGTTCATTATCTAGAGCTACTTACGTCTATGCTAAAGCAGACCAAAACGGGAAAGTGGCTTACAGTGATCCAATTATTGAAGAAGGCCCTATTGAAATATTGAATGGTACAGGTTTTTTATGCAGAAACGAAAAGGGGCAAACAGATATACATTTACATGCAATATTTTGTAACGAGAAAGGTAAAGTATTTGGCGGCCACATACTACCGGGTAAAAACCCAACATTAGTAACAGTAGAATTTAGTATTCAAGTTGGAAAAAATATTGAAGCTTTACGTACCTTTAAACCACAATTAGGATTTCAAACGATCACGTTTAATAGAGGGAAAGGTGATAAATTTCTCATAAATCCTTTTAGTTTTTAAAGTATGACTTACGAAAAGGGGGAGTATGGTGGGAAATAATGTGATGTTAATAACAGGAGCAGGGCAAGGTTTAGGAGAGGGTATCTCGTTGGGAGCCGCTCAATCGGGCTATGACTTAGTTCTTGTAGATATAAATAAAGAAAAACTCTCTTCTGTTAGTGAGAAATGTCGTCAATTTGATGTAAATGTATACGAAAGGTGTCTTGATATAACGAATAATTTTGAAGTTCGTGAAACTATAAAAGAAGTTATAGAACAAATTGAAAAAATTGACGTGTTGGTTAATAATGCTGGTATTATGCAAACGAAATCAATATTAGATATAACTGAGGACGATTGGGAAAAAGTAATGTCAGTGAATTTAAAAGCGGTGTTCTTTTTATCCCAAATAATAGGAAGGTCGATGATGGAACGAAAAAAAGGAAGTATAATTAATATTGCTTCAGTAGCAGCAAAGGCCTCAAGACCGATGGCTATTCATTATGGTGTTTCTAAAAGTGGTATAATAAGTTTAACGAGATCTATGGCAGAATTCTTCGGTCGCTACGGTATTCGTGTTAATGCAGTATCTCCTGGAGCGATGGAAACAGAATTACTTGTGAATATAGGAAAAGAGCGTTCGAAACTATTAGGTGTCACTGAGGAAGAGGCATTAAATGAATATATTGGGCCAATTCCAATGAATAGATTAGGTAAACCGAATGATGTGGCACAGATGGTCTTATTTTTAGCTTCTGAAAATGCTTCATATATCACTGGTCAGTCCATAAATGTATGCGGTGGTTGGCAAATGGTGTAAGTACCTAACTAACACTGTGCAAAATGTTAGTATCTTTTACTAGGCCAGAAAGGATCATAGAATGTTAAGATTTTCTGAATTTTTTTCTAAAAGATTGCCTCTTTTAATCATACTAGTTGCTATTGGCACGTACTTTATCCCAATACGTCTGGTAGTAAATCCATGGTTTCCTAGCCTTCTTTTAGGTATGGTTATTTTTTTTACTGGGATATCAATGAATATTGACGCGATTAAAGAGATACGTACAAAAAAAAGAGAATTGGCATTGGCAACTTTGTTGAAATGGACTTTAACAGTTTTTATTTCAATTATTCTTGCACATCTTTTATTTTCTAATAGACCCGAAATTGCAGCTGGATTAATTTTGGCTGGAACGGTCCCTAGTGCCACAGCAGCAACAATATATACATTTTTAGCAGGCGGTAACACATCACTAGTAATCGCTGCTTCATTAATTGATATAGCAATTAGCCCTATTTTAACACCGATCGCATTATTCGGAATAACTAGTGAAGTAATAACCCTTTCCTTTTTTAATTTATTAAAATCATTTATACTCATTGTGGTTTTACCTTTGAGCATTGGTATATCCATTCAACGAATAATTCCTCAAGCGGCATATTACTCTAAACCAGTTACTAAATTAGGTTCATCAATTGCCTTATTGTTAATCGTGCATACTCTTGTGGGAAGTGGGAAATTAGCAATTACTTCTGAAATGAACTTACTTCCCTTAATTGCGTTGGCAACACTCATTCAAGTTACAGTCCCAATGGGTGCTGCATATTATATCGCGTTAAAAATAATTAAAGTAAATGAAGAGGATGCTAGGGCTATACTGTTCCATGTAGGTCTTTGTAATACCGCATTAGCTGCAATACTAGCTTTTAACTTTATTGGTGAACTGGGGGTAATTGCACCGATTTTTAATATGATATTTAACCTTTCGATCGGAGCATATATTTCTAATTTCTTTTCTAAAAAAAGTAATT
>SKOL01000737.1 GCA_007120055.1 Anaerobacillus sp. | reverse complement strand
GGTCTTTTAGGTTTTGCGACGATTTTTGTTGTTGTTCTAATTCATGCGCTTTCTTTACGCTCATTCGGTGAACCATACTTAGCTCCTGTTTTTCCATTTAGTAGTTCTGATCAAAAAGATACGCTTTTTCGCGCACCTTGGTGGGCAAAGGAAAACCGACCTGCTGATGTCAAAGATGAGCCTGAAAGGGAATCTGAAAATCAAAAACCATCACCGGAAAAATAGAGAAAGGTAAAGGAATTTCATAATTGTTAGTTAGCACACTAGGATGCCCCATTTAGTTGAGTTTAATCGTTCTCAACTAGATGTAGAAATAATTAGCATTGTGAAATTTCACTAGGGATTAAAACGATGAAAAAAATCATTATTTGTTGTACTTTTTTATCATTAATTTTTTGTGCTGGCTTTTTCGGAAAAGAGGAAATTGATGAGCTCGCTATGGTAATGGCTGTAGGGATCGATAAAGCTGAAAATGGACAAATTTGGGTCACTGCTCAAGTGGCAAGGCCAGCTGATGCCAGAGGTGATGCAGGGGTTGGTGGAACGGAAGGTGATCCAATTTGGACGGCAACAGGAGAAGGGAAAACCATTTTTGAAGCGATTCGAAACTTAGCTCGCTTCTCTTCGCGACGAGTTTATTGGGGACATAATACCATTATTGTCGTAAGTGAGGAAGTGGCGAGAGATGGAATTGTTGATGTTATTGATTTTTTTACGAGAAATAATGAACTCCGTATGAGAACGTGGATTGTGGTTACTGAGAAAAAAGCAAATGAAGTAGTGGCTGTGAAAACGGGACTTGAAGTTATTCCTGGTAGATCATTAGACCGATTATTTCGCTACAGTCCGTTAGTTGGCGAAGCGCCTAGAACTGATGTCATGTCTTTGTCTGCATCATATATAGGAGAACACGTTCATCCTTATTTAGCGATGGTCCGGATTCGTTCACGAGGGGTTGATCCTGAAAATCCACAAGAGTTTGGCAGTATCCCTCAAATCGAACTGTCAGGAATCGCAGTATTTCGTGATGATCAAATGGTTGGGAGGTTAACTCCGAGGGAAAGTCGCGGCTTCTTATGGTTTGTAGAAGATGTAGGTAATGCGATAATACCGTTATCATGCCCTGATCAAGAAGGCCCTGTAAGTGTTGAATTACGAGATAATCGCTTTCAATTAACACCGAACTATAAAAATGGGAAAGTAAGTTTTATAGCAACGGTTGATACAGTAACT
Source organism: Anaerobacillus sp. (assembly GCA_007120055.1). The sequence continues at coordinate 7,355 of SKOL01000737.1, read as the reverse complement.
GATTTAGTTGAACTAGGGTGTCCCACAGAGCTTGAGCATTCAGAAGTTATGGAGGAACTTGAAGCGGAAGTTGCCGCCTATATCAAGGAGGATATCGAAATGATGCTTGAAAAAGTTCAAAAAGAATTTAAAGTAGATGCCATAAAGTTAGGACGGGCTTTTCAAGCGAAATATCCTCAATATTGGAATGACTTAAAAGATGATTGGGATGATATATTTCCAGAGATCGAAGTGAAAGTAAACGTAAAAGTGGAGTTAAATAATCCGCAATTGTTAGAAAATCCAACGAGAAAAGGTAAGGATTGATGATGAAATCACAAATTTCAAACGCAATGTTACTGGCAATTATCATTAATATAGTTTACGCCAAAGCGATTGGAGTTACTCAAGGTATTATCGCTAGACAAGCTGGGGGAGATATGTGGATCGTCACTATTTTCTCTACATTATTTGGCTTATTAATTATGTCATTGACAGTATTAATCATCAAGCGTACACCTGAAAAAAATATTTTAGAACAGACAAAGCTATTAGTTGGAAAATGGGGCGAGAAACTTATTGCGCTGTTAATGTTTACCTTCTTTCTCGGTGCATACGGTGGCATCATGATTACAGTTGTTTATCATCTAATGGATTATTTTTTACCTGAAGTGCCAACGTATATTTTCGTTACACTTGTTACAATTGTTGGTGTATATGGAATAATGAAAGGAGTAGAAGTTATTGCACGGCTTGCTGTTTTAGGGGTTTTTTCAATTGTTGTTTTAAATATTCTTCTCCTTTTAGGGTCGTTAGATTATTTCGAAATCGAATCTTTTTTACCTGTGTTAAGAAATGGATTTTTCAATGCAGTAGAAGTAACAAAGCACCACAATGCGGATTGGGCGATGGCCACTTTAATGGTTGCGATTATTTTACCAATGGTCAAGCAAAAAGAAAAATGGATGAAATATTCGACGAAAGCACTAATTTTAGGTGGGGGATTTATTTTAATGTGGCCGATCCTAGAGGTTGGTGTTTTATCTCCTGAAGTGGCCGGACAATATATTGTCGCTTGTATGCAAATGGCTCGAAGTGCGGAGATTGGGCTATTTGTTCACCGTTATGAATTAATCATGGTTATTTTCTTTGCGATTTCAGCTCTTATCCAAGTAATGATGTGCTTATTATGTGCATCAATTTCAGCGAAGCATATCGTTGGTGGGAACAATTTAAACTTTTTATTAATTCCGGTTGCATTGATTTTAGGTATTTTTGGTTATTGGGTTGTAAATGATCATATTCGAGCGATGGATTTATTAACGTATTATTGGCCGAGAGTTGCGATGCCGATTACATTTGCGGTACCGATTATCGTTTTTTTATTAGGGTTTATTTTTAAAAAGAAGTTAACAAAGGTCAATCTTGATGCTACCTCATAGTATAAAAAACCTGGTCCAAAAACTCCACATTCGTCTAATCACATTTATCCTTGGTTGAATATAGTAATCGTGGGTGGAGAAAAACTCCACAAAAAGACGAAAAGGAGTGTTTGGTTATGTCTCACACTTTAGGTGCAGGTTTTGCGTTAATCGTAGTATTGTTCATCCTTTTAGTAATCATCGGTGCTTCGTATGTAGGGTACGGTTACTAAAAAGAGTTCTTTCAAAAGATGCCCATGAAAATTTGGGCATCTTTTACATATTTCTTGAAACTTTTTTAAAATTCTGTATAAAAATTGTTATATTCTTATATATCATTAATGAACGAAATTAGTTATAGTATAGGGAGTATATAAAATAGGCAAAAATTTTAAACAACAATAGGATGAATTTCATTTAATAAACGTTTTAAAATTGGTTATTTATTGGGAGGTTAAATGTGATTAATAAGAGATTAACGAGTTTAATTGTATTAATAGCTGCTATAGGTTTAATTGCTTATGTTGTTGCTACTACGCAACCTAGAGTTGGAGCAGAGGAAGGGATGATTGCTCCAGATTTTACGCTACCTTTATGGCATACAGGGGAAGAAGCTGAATTATCTTCATTTAGAGGAGATATTGTCGTTTTAAATTTGTGGGCATCGTGGTGTCCGCCGTGTAGAGAAGAAATGCCGGACTTGATTGAATTCTCTAATAACTATAAAGACAAGGGTGTAAAAGTTGTGGGGGTCAATTTAGCTTTACAAGAAAGAAGCCCTGAAGATGCAGATGAATTCATGGAAGAGTTTGGTGTTGAATTCCCGACGTTCGTTGACCAACCTAACGAAGAGAGAAGAGGGGTTGTTTCAACACTTTATAATATTGATAGCATTCCGTTTACATACGTTATCGACCGTGATGGTGTGATCGTAAAGGTATATCGTGGTTTGGTAAGGTATGAATGGTTAGAGGAGTTTATAGAGGAAATAAGATAAAAAACTAACAGGGTATTCCAACAGCGTGTCAGGTAGTGATGACATGGTTTGGGATGCCTCTTTGTTTTATATGAAAAAAGGAGGGCGATTTCCTAAACGAGCCTCTAAAGGTCGATAGACATTTAAAGCGAAGAGAAGGAATTCGCCCTCCTTTTTATAAGCTAAAATATCATTCATCGATATGCTTAATATTAATTCGATGTTCATTTTGTTTACTAGACATTTGTTTATAAAGGTGAATAATTAATAAACCGTTCCGATAAGTAGCATCAACTTTGTCTTCGCGAACTACGTAAGGTAGCAGGATCGTCCGTTTAAATTCGCCATTATCAAACTCTTTTTGAGTTAATGTAAAGTTGTTAAATTGGACGTCAAATTTGCCCTTTATTTCAATCGTATTCAAGTGAACGGTTAACGATATATTTTCTACATTTTCAATTCCAGGTAAGAATACGACGCAAAGCATTTCATTGTGACCTTCGTAAAGATTAACTTTTACATTCTTGTTATGCTGTTCATTATTGTCAAAAAGATGGTTAAAGTTTCTGAAAAAATCTTGGTCAAACGTTTTTTGAAATGGCTTCATCCACTCCATCATGTCACGATCCATTAAAATTCACCACTTTTCATCTTAAAATAGTTTTAGTGTAGGTAAATTAATGAATTTCATAATTCAATATTATCGCCATTAAGTAACTATATGTAGTTGTGTTAAGTCGTTCGCAACTACATATAGTTTGATATGTCTCGATTTAGGTAATTATGAAATTCACTCAAATGAAAGTAATAAATGACAGAGTCTATCCATTAGATAAACTCTATCATTTATATATTGGCTCCTACATTTTGATCTACTAAATCCGGGTCCAAAACATTATTAACATTTATACCGTTATTTGTGATCGTAAAGTCTCCTGAATTTCCACCACCAGAGCCCGAAACAGCCTTTGATGTACTTTTGGGTGAAATATTTAGCGTGTCACCAAAGTTGATAACACCACCATTATCATTAATTTTGAAAGGTCCACCAACAATTGCAGGCATAAAAACACCCTTTTCACTTTGTGATTATACTTATCATATGTGTAAAACGTTCATAGGTTACAAAGTCAGTGTAATTTCAATCAAGATCATTGTGTATTTGCCGAATATGCTTAACCCTACTTTCAGCATCGATAAAGTTGTTAGATCCAATTTGGTAAATGCCAGATGCGGAAACACTTGTAACATGAATTTTGTCTACTTTAATAAAAGGAGAAACATTATATCTATTAATTGTTATTGGCAGATCCATACTTGGCTTTGGAATGCCCATTTTAAAAATTGGAAATTCCTCAAAGTTTCCTTCATTTCCATAAAAAAGTTGAACTTGACGTTGTACTGCAAGTGCCTGCGAGCGAGGTGTAATTTGTGTTGCATCACCGATTTGAAAAACAGAGCTCAACCCAACGCTAATTACTTTTGTATGACGAACAATTGAAGTTCTTTTTATCATTGTGATCACCTATTCTGGTGCAAGAGGTACAAACGGTCCAATAATTAATGATTCTGGTGGTGTGTCAAATACTGAAGAAAGCGAAACGCTATCTGTATCCCCGACTAAAAAAATAGAAGAACTGGATACACCCATGACCTCGATACTACCAACACAAATATTGTGGTTGACAACGGTGAAATTCATGATGCACTAGTCTCCTTTCAATGGTAAATGTTTAATAAATTCTTCAATTGTGCGGTTAATATCCGATTTTATTTTACTTGTTGTTTTTTCTTGAAATGCCATTAACTCATCTTCGCTTTGCGGTTGTTCATTTGTGCCTCTTAAATAATATTGAATTCGGTTATCGATTTGTTTTTTTATATCTTCGACAATAAAACTTCTATATTGTGGATCAAGTTCTTGATTATAATGTTGTTCAATCGATTGTAACGTATTAAAACAGTCAGTATTTAAATAATCGTGTACGTCTTTTTTTATATTTTCAAAAACCATAGATTCCTGCTGAGGTTGATCAGGCACATTAATTCTATTTTGATTAATTGCAAAATCTTCAAATGAACTTGGTTCGATACCTCCTGTAGGTGTAATACCAATATTTAAAGTTCCTTCTAGCCGTTCAACTTTAAGTTGGTCAAATTTATACTCGATTTTTTCGGGACGATTTGAATGGTGCTGTTTTAAGTTATTAAATTCACTTTGAAGATTTTCTACTGTATACTCTAATTCTTCAATTCTTCTTTGTAGTGTTTCAATGTACTGATATAGCTGTTGATAATAGGCTGTGAAGTCGTAATGCATACCTTTCCTCCTTTTATCAAATAATTGGTAATATAAGGGCAGAACGAAATGTAAGATAAAGTTTAAAATGTATTACGATTGTATTATCGTCTCATTTTTGATTTATTCAAAAAATAATAACTGTTTTTCGCTCGTGCTCATGGAGAAGGTGGTGCTAGTGGTACTGGTGGTGCTGGCGGTTCCGGAACATCGGGAGCATCAATGTCATCATTTTGTTCTGGTGCTGTTAACGGTACATGAGGTAGTGGTGAGATAGGATCCTCAATTTCAGGTGCTGGTTCAACAAAACCACCTGTATTATAAAGGTTTGCTAAAGCTCTGATCATTCCAGCACTACCTATTTGTAAAACTGAAGAATTTGTAACACCATCTATTTTTAAAGTTTGAATGTTAATTGTTTGGTTAATATAAAAGTTCAAGATGACACCACCTTTGCTATAGGATTGAGCTAATGTTAGCATCAACAAGATCTTTATCATACGTGTTTGTCTGGCTATAGTCATTTCGCACTTTTAAATAGTCACCAGTATTAAAGGAACCAGCTCCAGCAAACGTTTTTGCAGTGCTCCTAGGAGAGATTGTAAATACATCACCAATATTAAAAACACCGCTACTACCGATACTATTTATTTTTACCGCTCCGACAATTGCAGGCATAATCATCCGTCCTTTTTATAGATCTTATTATTAAGGTATGTGTATGCCTAGAAAAAGTTCACTAATAAAAATTGATAATTGGATCCAGGTTACGTTACTAAATGGCGATCCCATAATTCTGTTATTTAATCCCTCTTACCTATAAACTTATAGTTTTAGGACAGAGAAAATGCCAATTAAGTTAAAATTTTATGCAATTAATGAATTTGATAATTCAATATTACTGCCATTAAGTATTTATACGTAGTTGCGTTAAGTCATCCGCAACTAAATTTAGTTTGATATGGCTGAATTTAAGTAATTATTAAATGCACTCAATAAAAATCACTTTTTAAAATATAAAAAATAAATTCTGTTACGAATATTTTCAAAATTCGCACACTGTGTTATAATACAGATGTGATAACCGAAGAACTGTTATAAAATAATAGCTACAAAGTTATTTGAAGGGGGAAATATTTAATGGAAAATTATGTTCAAGTAGGGAATTTTCAAGTGGCATCGGTGTTGTATGATTTTATTAAGGAGGAAGCAATTTTAGGGACTGAGATAAATCTCGATGAATTTTGGGCTGGTTTTGAAAATCTAGTTAACGATCTTGCTTCAGAAAATGAGGGATTATTAACAACTCGAGAAAAGATGCAAACTCAAATTAATGAATGGCATCAAAAGCATAAAGGGCAATATCAATTTGAAAATTATAAGTTGTTTTTACAAAGTATTGGTTATCTTGAAAAAGAAATAGCAGATTATGAGATTACAACGGAAGATGTTGATGATGAAATTACGTTGCAAGCAGGGCCACAATTAGTCGTTCCTGTTAATAATGCCCGTTATGCGATTAATGCTGCCAATGCTCGTTGGGGAAGTTTATATGATGCCCTTTATGGAACTGATGTCATTAGTGAACAAGGTGATGCAGGGCAAGGAAATGCCTACAATCCTGTTCGAGGTGAGAAAGTCATTGCTTATGGTAAAGAATTTCTTGATCAGTCAGTGCCGTTAGAGGAAGGAAGTCATCGGGATGTAAAACTTTATAAAATTTTTGCTGGCCAGTTGTGCGTTGAACTTCAAGATGGAAAACTAACAAGTTTAAAAAATAAGCAACAATTTATTGGCTTTCAAGGTCAACTAAGTAACCCTCAAGCAATATTGCTTCAAAATAATGGCTTGCATCTTGAAATTCAAATTGATGATACACATCCGATCGGACACACGGACCAAGCAGGAGTCAAAGATATCGTTTTAGAATCGGCACTCACTACGATTATGGACTTTGAAGATTCTGTAGCGGCTGTAGATGCAGAAGATAAGGTTGAAGTGTATCGGAACTGGTTAGGTCTTATGAAAGGAGATTTAAACGCAACTTTTCAAAAAGGAAGTAGCACGGTAACGAGAACGTTAAATGGTGATCGTTCGTATCATTCTGCTTCAGGTACTTCATTTTCATTACCTGGTCGATCATTATTGTTTGTCCGAAATGTTGGTCATTTAATGACGAACAATGCTGTATTATATGGGAATGGAAAAGAAATTCCTGAAGGGATTTTAGACGGTGTAATTACCGGACTAATTTCGTTACACGATTTACGAGGAAATAGTCAATATAAAAATTCTAAAAAGGGATCCGTTTATATTGTTAAACCGAAAATGCACGGTTCGAAGGAAGTGGCTTTTGCTAACAAACTATTTGACCGAGTTGAAGATTTACTAGGATTAGAGAGAAATACATTGAAAATCGGTGTGATGGATGAGGAACGCCGAACTTCACTAAATTTAAAAAATTGTATCGAAAAAGTAAAAGAGAGAATTGTCTTTATAAATACTGGTTTCTTGGACAGAACAGGAGATGAAATTCATACGTCAATGGAAGCGGGGCCTGTTGTTCGTAAAAACGAGATGAAATCTTCAATATGGTTACAAGCTTACGAGAAATCAAATGTAGTAACAGGAGTTAAAGTCGGCTTACCGTGTCGAGCTCAAATCGGCAAGGGGATGTGGG
>SKOL01000298.1 GCA_007120055.1 Anaerobacillus sp. | reverse complement strand
CTTACTGACAAAAGAGTGGCCACAAATTGGTGCTTTTTTAAATATGATTTTAGTAGGTATTTTTATAGATATCTTCCGATTATTTATCAATACACCTACGACAATGATAGGGCAATATGTTATGCTTTTGGTTGGTGTCATTGTCATTGGCTATGGGATCGGTCTTTATATTGCACCGAGATGTGGTGCTGGCCCGAGAGATAGTTTAATGATAGCAATTACTGAAAAGAGTGGCTGGAAAGTTCAGTATGTTCGTGGTGCAATGGAAATTGTCGTATTAGCGATCGGCTGGAGTTTAGGCGGCCCGGTTTTTGTAGGGACGATTATTTTTAGTTTAACGATCGGCAATGTTGTAGGTTTTACATTGCCACAATGTCAACGAATCGTTGATCGAATGATAGAAAGAGGGGATCAAATTGAAAATATCAACAAAAGGACGGTACGGGTTAACCATCATGATGGCGTTAGCAAAGAAGTCAGGTGAAGGGCCGATATCGTTAAAATCGATAGCAAAAGATCATAACTTATCAGAGCATTACTTAGAGCAATTGATTGCACCACTTCGAAATGCCTTATTAGTTAAAAGTGTGCGAGGAGCATACGGTGGGTATATGTTAGCAAAAGATGCTGACCAAATTACTGCGGGAGATATTATCCGAGTACTTGAAGGGCCAATTAGTCCCGTCGAAGTCGTCGATGATGAAGAACCAGCAAAACGAGATCTATGGATAAAAATTAGAGACGCAGTAAAAGACGTTCTTGATAATACAACATTAGCTGATTTAGCCAATTACGAAGATAAAGGAAATCAAGAATACTATATGTTTTATATTTAGTCCATAATAAGTTTGAGTGAAGAGTGTTGAGTTAGGTGAAAGTAAAGCTCCGGAGCTTAGCTCTCACCAACTCAAAATTCAAAATTAAAAATTAAAAATTTTGAGGGAAAAGCTTCGAAGCATTACAAAACAGCCAATTGTACATTTTACATTATAAATTGTTAATTAACTAAGAAGGTGACTGGAAAGATAATGAAACCGATATATGTAGATCATGCCGCTACGTCTCCGACACATCCGGCAGTTGTCGATGCGATGATTCCTTACTTTTATGAAAATTTCGGAAATCCATCGAGTATCCATCAGTTTGGTCGAAAATCGAGACAAGCTGTAGATGAAGCTAGGGCTTTTTTAGCTGGTACGATTAATGCAACTGAAAAAGAAATTATTTTTACGAGTGGCGGGACAGAAGCCGATAATTTAGCTGTTTTAGGCTATGTAATGGCCAATCAAAATAAAGGAAACCACGTTATTACAACTTCTATTGAACATCACGCCTTATTACATACGTGTCATCATTTAGAGAAGAATGACTTTGAAATTACCTATTTACCCGTCGATGAAAATGGATTAATTTCAATAAAAGATCTAGAAGATTCTATTAAAGAAGAGACGATTTTAGTTTCAATTATGTTTGGTAATAACGAAGTAGGAACAATTCAACCGATCATGCAAATTGGCGAGTTGTTAAATGAAAAAAATATCGCTTTCCATACAGATGCAGTTCAAGCTTACGGAATTGAAGAAATCGATGTTAAACAAATGCATATCGATTTTTTAAGTGTCTCAGCTCATAAAGTAAATGGACCAAAAGGAACTGGTTTTCTTTATGCCAAAAATGAAAGATACTTGCAGCCACATTTACACGGAGGAGAACAAGAAAGAAAAAGAAGAGCCGGCACAGAGAATGTCGCAGGAATTGTTGGCTTAAAACACGCTGTCGAAATTGCTTTAAACGAGAGAGAGGTAAAAAGAAAGCAATATTTATCTTTTCGTGATAAAATGATTGCCGTATTTAAGGAACAAGAAGTCGAATTTAAAATCAACGGTAGCGCTTCAAGTTTTTTACCACATATTTTAAATGTGAGTTTTCCTGGTGTAAGTGTTGAATCTCTGCTCGTAAACTTAGACTTAGTAGGAGTTGCAGCCTCAAGCGGGTCTGCTTGTACGGCGGGAAGCATTGAACCTTCTCACGTGTTAGTAGCAATGTTTCCAAAAGATAAAGACAGGGTGATGTCCTCGATTCGTTTTAGTTTTGGGTTAGGTAATACGTTAGATGACATTGAGCGAGTGGCGCTTGAAACGGCGAAGGTTGTCAAGCGAATTAAAAGTAATTAAGAGGTAGGTGGCGTGTCAATGCAAAATAACAATCATAATAAAGCTCCTCACGAGACACGTGTCGTTGTTGGAATGTCTGGCGGAGTGGACTCATCTGTCGCTGCATACCTTTTGAAAGAGCAAGGTTATGATGTCATCGGAATTTTTATGAAAAATTGGGATGATACAGATGATAATGGTGTATGTACCGCAACAGAAGATTATAACGACGTAATTCGCGTTTGTAATCAAATCGGAATTCCTTATTACGCGGTTAATTTTGAGAAACAATATTGGGATAAAGTGTTTACGTACTTTTTAGAAGAGTATAAAGCAGGGAGAACGCCCAATCCCGATGTCATGTGTAATAAAGAAATAAAATTTAAAGCTTTTTTAGAACATGCAATGTCGCTTGGCGCTGATTATTTAGCTACAGGGCACTATGCAAGAGTTGAATTTCGCGACGAGGAATATAAAATGCTCCGTGGTGTTGATGATAATAAAGATCAAACGTATTTTTTAAATGCGCTAGGTCAAGAGCAATTATCACGGACAATGTTTCCGATTGGTGATATACCGAAAAAAGAAGTAAGAGAAATTGCTAAAAAAGCAGAACTTGCAACGGCAACGAAGAAAGATAGTACTGGAATTTGTTTTATTGGAGAACGAAATTTTAAAGAGTTTTTAAGTCAATTTTTACCTGCTCAAAAAGGTGAAATGCAAACGCTCGAAGGTGAAGTGAAAGGTACACACGACGGTTTAATGTATTATACGTTAGGGCAACGTCACGGTCTAGGGATCGGTGGTGCTGGTGAACCTTGGTTTGTTGTCGGTAAAAATTTAGAAAAAAACGTTCTTTATGTTGCTCAAGGTTTTCATCATCCAAGCCTTTATTCAGAGGCCCTTGAAGCGACAAATATTAACTGGGTAAGTGATCACCCAGTAGATAGTAATTTTCATTGTACGGCAAAATTTCGTTACCGCCAACCGGACAATGGTGTAACCGTAAACGTAAAAGAAAATGGGGATGTCAAAGTGATTTTTGATGAGCCGCAACGAGCAATTACACCTGGACAAGCTGTTGTATTTTACAATGGAGACGAATGTTTAGGTGGCGGTACCATCGATAAAGTAATTAAGAAAATTTGACTTGTCATTGAGAACGATGACGATTAAAAATGGACTGATCCCCCTCGAAAGCGGGGCAGTCTTTTTTTGTAGTAGTTGGTAGTTGGAAGGAGAATGATAAATGGAAAATAAACATGTAGAGGCGGCTCGTCTAATTCAAGAAGGAAAACTTGAGGAAGCTGCTAAATTGTTAAATGAAGCGATTGAAGAAAATCCGAACGATGCCCTAGCGTATGTTAATTTCGGGCATCTCGTATCAATCGTTGGTGAAAAAGAAAAGGCGATTGTTTTTTACAATAAAGCAACTGAAATCGATGGTTCGTTAGCTACTGCCTATTATGGCGCAGGTAATACGTATTTTGAGCTAGAAAAATATGAAGAAGCCATTGATAGCTTTAAAAAAGCAGTAGAAAATGGGCTAGTTGAAGCTGACGCCTATTTCATGCTCGGTTTATGCTATTACAATTTAGGGATATTACCTTATGCATTAGCGAACTTAAAAACCGCCACAGAAAAAAATCCTGAAGATGTGGATGCATTGTTTCAATATGGACTAACGTTAGCGCAATTAGAGCAAGTCGATGAAGCTGTTTCTGTTTTTGAAAATGTCGTTCAAAAAAATGAAAATCATGCTGATGCTTATTACAACTTAGGTGTTGCTTTTGCTTTTAAAGAAGATGCTGCAAAAGCGATTAGTATGTTTGATAAAGCTATAAAAATTCAACCAGATCACTTACTTGCTGGAAATGGGAAAAAGCAGCTAGAAACATTACTCCGAGAAGAATAATACTCGAGAGAAGGTTGTTAAGATGATACTTGAAGATACAAAAGATCATCCTTTTATAAAGGGAGAGTTAATTAACGTTATTTATACAAATGAAGATAATTTTTATACGGTGGCTCGAATTAAAGTACAAGAGACGGATGTCGACTTATCCGACAAAGTAATTGCTATTGTCGGTACGCTACCAAAACTAGATGAAGAACATCTTTATACGTTTTATGGGAAGTTGGTCGATCACCCGAAGTTCGGTGAGCAATTTCAAGTAAGTCATTTTGAAAAAGAAATGCCGAAAACGAGTGAAGGCATTATCCGTTATTTAAGTAGCGATCGTTTTAAAGGGATTGGTCGAAAAACGGCTGAAGCAATTGTCAACAAGCTTGGGGAAAATGCACTTTCAAAAATTATTGAAGATAAAGACAACCTTAAAAAGATACCATCGCTTAAAAAAGATAAAATTAATTTGGTTTATGAGCAAGTGATCGAAAATCAGGGCATTGAACAAGTGTTAATCGAACTTTATAAATATGGTTTTGGAGCACAGCTTGCAATGAAGATTTATCAAGTATATAAAGATGAAACGTTGCAAGTGTTAAAAAATAACCCATATCAATTAATTCAAGATGTAGAGGGGATCGGATTTCAAAAAGCGGATGCCTTAGGACAAGAAATCGGGTTTACGAAAGATCAACCGGAACGAATTCATGCAGGTTGCCTCCACTTAGTTCAAGAGCTCTCACTTCAAGAAGGGCATGTATTTGTTGAAAGAGAATACCTTATTTCAGATTGTGTGAGATTGCTTAGTGACAACAGTTATCATATTTCAGTCCAAGAAGTTGAGAGTCAACTTATTTATTTAGAAGAAGAAGGGCAACTGATCGTTGAAGGTGAAAATATTTACTTACCAACACTTTTCTTTGCTGAAAAAGGACTTGTTACGAATGTTACTAGGCTTTTGAAAAATAAAGATCATATCGAAGAGTTTCCTGAAGCAGAGTTTTTAAAAGCGATTGGTGAAACAGAAGAAGCTTTAAAGATTGAATATGCTCCGTCGCAAAAGGAAGCAATAAAAACGGCCTTACAATCATCGCTCATGATCTTAACCGGAGGTCCAGGTACTGGTAAGACGACCGTTATTAAAGGAATTGTTGAGTCATATGCAAAGTTACACGGTCTGTCTTTAAATAAAAAAGATTACAGTACAAAAAATCCTTTTCCTGTAGTACTAGTTGCACCAACAGGTCGCGCTGCGAAACGGATGTCTGAAGCTACTGGTCTACCGGCTGAAACGATCCACCGACTTTTAGGATGGAAAGGTGGCCATTCTGGCTTTGAAAAAGATGAAGACAATCCGATTGAAGGAAAATTACTTATCGTGGATGAAGTTTCGATGGTTGATATTTGGCTTGCCAATCAACTTTTTAAATCATTAGCTACGGATATGCAAGTAATATTAGTTGGTGATGAAGATCAATTACCGTCAGTTGGTCCGGGCCAAGTGTTAAGTGAATTGCTCCATTCTAAAGTGATTCCAACCGTCAATTTAGTCGATATCTATCGCCAATCGAAAGAATCTTCAATCATTCAGCTTGCGCATCATATGAAGGCTGGTCAATTACCTGGGGACATATTAGAGGCAAAAGTAGATCGTCGCTTTTTACCTTGTAGTCAAGATCAAGTCATATCGGTCCTTGAGCAAATTTGTACGAATGCGATAAAAAAGGGGTATACCGCAAAAGAAATTCAAGTTTTAGCTCCTATGTACCGTGGGAATGTAGGGATTGAAGCTTTAAATAAAAACCTGCAAGCGATCTTTAATCCGAAGAAAGAAAAACAACGGGAGATAATTTTCGGCGAAGTTGCTTACCGTGTTGGTGATGTTGTTTTACAGCTTGTCAACAACTCGGAAGAAAATGTATTTAATGGCGATAGAGGTGAAATCGTCGCAATTATATATGCAAAAGAAAATGTTGAAAAACAAGATCAAATTATTATTTCTTTTGATGGGATTGAAGTTGAATACACGAAGCAAGATTTAAATCAAATCACATTAGCTTATTGTTGTAGTGTTCATAAATCGCAAGGAAGTGAGTTTCCGATTGTGATTATGCCGATCGTTAGAGGCTATCACCGAATGCTTAGGCGTAATCTCGTCTACACCGGCATTACACGCGCAAAAGACTACTTAATTTTATGTGGAGAAGTACAGTCATTCCAAACTGCTATTCAACAACAAAATGAAATGAAACGTAACACACTTTTGAAGGAGAAGTTAGTTTTGAATTTAGAATGTAAAATGTAAAATGTAAAATGTAAAATGTAAAATTGTTTGGAATGGAAGGTAAAGCTACGGAGCGTTACATACAGCAATTTTAAATTGTACATTGTAAATTCTAAATTGGAATGGTAACAGTTCCCCAGCATGTTTTGTTCGGCTTTCACAAATGCTATAAATGTTCGGAAAGGTGGAGGATAACTTTGCGAACATTTTCCGTTCTTCAAGGGCTATCCGTTATTTCTCTAAAAACTGGTGAAGAAATCGGCAAAGTCATTGATTTATTATTTCGTGAAACTAATGTCGAAGGCTTAATCGTTGATAAAAATGGTTGGTTAAATCGCCATTTATTTGTACCATTAAAAGAAATTGATGCAGTAGGACATGACGCCATTGTTATTAATGATGTAGAGAAGCTAACTGCGTATGATAAGAAGCAGTTTCCGTTTCATTCACTTCATCATGGTTCCAAGCATATCGCTGGAAAAACGTTAATGTCTACAGAAGGGGAAAAGTTGGGCTTGGTAGAAGATGTATATTTTAACGAAAATCTGGGCAACATCGTAGGGTATGAGGTGACAGACGGTTTTATCGCTGATATTAAAGAGGGGAAACAAGTTTTAAAAACAAGCTCTCCTTTAATTGTTGGTGATGAATTACTTGTCATTGATTTAGAATGAACGTTCAAAAACTCTTTTTGAACATCGTATTAAAGGAGGCCCTTGCGATGCGCTGTCCTAACTGCAAAGGAAAAGATATCGGAAAAATTGGTACAAATCAATATTATTGCTGGCATTGTTTCATTGAGTTATCAATTACAAATGGTCGCTTTTCGCTCCACCAGGTTGAAGAAGACGGAAGCTTAAGCTCACTTGATGATCTTTTTGAAGATGAAGATATGAGCGTTGAAAGTAGTTAAGGTTTCGTTCATCAAGTGTTAGAGGTTACAAAGTTTGACATCAGTCAAAAGCAATAACACTCTAAAAAGATGGTGGTGATCAACATGCGTAGAGCAACATTACTCGCATTAGGTTTAGGGGCTGCGGCTTTTTCATTAACAGACCGAAAACGACGAAAGCAAGTAGCGCGTTTTATTGAACCAATGGCAAATGTTGAAATGGCTGAAATGATGCCAACGAAACGAACAATGAAGAAACTAAGTAAACGCGTAAGACGCACACTATCTTAAAAAACTGGGAGCTCCTAGCACAATTTGCTGGGAGTTCTTTTAAATATGTGTTTTACAAAATTGTGTAGGTGTCCATGGTTATTATGAACTTTAAATTCTTAATTGTTAATTAAATCATAAATTACCAATTTTGTTAAACACTATATACTACTTTACCTAGTTTGGAGGTGTGTGGTATATGGAAGGAACTCCGTTAAAATGGCTTGTTCGACTAATAAGTATATTAGTTATTTTGCTATGTGGGTACGTTTTTTTATTACTTGCTCCTATATGGCAACCTTTTTTAACGATGGTAATGAGGATTGCCTTACCTTTTATTATAGCTGGAATTATCACGTATTTATTACATCCGATCGTTGAACAAATGAAAAATATGGGCGTTTCAAGACCTATTTCTATTTCAATAATATATCTTGTGTTTACATTAATTTTAGTTTATTTATTTATGAAGGGTACGCCATATATTGTTGAAGAAATAAAAGATTTAATTGATAACATTCCAAATTATATTAACATTTATCGGGAGTTAGTTAATGACTTTTACAAGCAAACATCGATGATGCCAGAAGGGTTTCGAGTTCGAGCTGAAGCATGGTTAACTGATTTAGAGGCGGTTGCAGCAGAAGGTATTGCTGATACAGTATCACACTTACCAGGTCTCATTGATTACTTCTTATTGGCGATCATTGTTCCATTTCTTGTATTTTATTTACTTAAAGATTATAATTTGCTCGAAAAAACTGCATGGTATTTGACTCCGAGGAAATGGAGAGGGTCAGGAAGACAGTTACTAAGAAATATTAATATTTCACTAGGTAATTATATTAGAGGTCAACTGTTAGTTTGCTTAGCTGTAGCCATTATCGCTTCAATTGGCTTGTTATTAATTGGCATGCCTTATGCAGTTATTTTAGGGATATTTATCGGGCTTATGAATATAATTCCATACTTCGGTCCCGTTTTTGGAGCATTCCCAATCGCTATTATTGGATTTACAGAGTCTGTACAGTTAGTTTTAATGGGATTATTAGTCAACTTTGCTATTCAATTTATAGAAGGTAATATCTTATCTCCATTAATAGTTGG
>SKOL01000591.1 GCA_007120055.1 Anaerobacillus sp. | reverse complement strand
TCGGAAGTTTTTGCGAAGAGAGGATTAATTAGAAGGTAACTCCAGAGGGTTAGTTTTTTACTAAACTAATAATTCGGAGTGAAAAGTATTAATCCTCACAATCTCTTTCTAGTTTTTGTGCTATGGCAATTAAATCGGACGGATCGGTTTTTAGACCACGGCTAATATCATCTAATGTATCAAGAGTGATATTTTTAACTATGCCACGTTCAATCTTACTTATGTATTTTTCACCTATTCCAGAGTGGAAAGCCAATTCCTCGTGTGTAAGACCTGCGTCGTTTCTTAATTGCTTTACAGCTCGTCCTATGTATTCTTTTAAGTGATTTCCCAATTGATTATCCATTTATCATTAGTCCTTTCAAGTCCAATTATTAAATGGATTGAGAGAATACACCACACCATATAAGGTTACTTTTGTAAAAAAAATAATTTTTTTCGGACAAGGATGTAGGGCTTGGAATTCACTTGTTCAAAGTGAAACTTTAGCAACGCTTTCAAGTTCACTCGTAAGGATCTCTGAGAAGTATATTCCTTTTATTCAACTAGATGCTCATATTACAAAGAATGACTATCATAGTATTACATTCGAAAAATCAGAAGCTATAATTTTAAAGTTTTTTAGAGGTTTCTATTGGTTCGGGGGTTACTTTGGACTGAAAGAAATAAAAATAGTTTATATCCAGGTGTAGACACATCAAAAATTATACAACTCGTTCCAGAAGGTAACAGACAATTTTATGACTAATCTTTAATAGCTCAGCCATTTCAAAATAAAATTTTTAGAATTTTAAAAATTTTTAATATTGACTGTTTTTAAAAAGTATAATATTATAATTTTATAAAGTTATAAACTTTTTATGAGGTGACGCAAATGATTTCTAGATCAAATCAAACTCCACTTTACATTCAAGTATTACATCATCTGGAGGATGAAATTAAAAGTGGAAAATGGGAGGTGGGGACTCAACTACCAACACAAAAGGAGTTAGCGGATAGGTATAACGTCAGCTTAATTACTGTAAGGCAGGCACTAACCGAACTGAATCAGATGGGCTACATTGAGAACATTAGAGGAAAAGGTACATTTATTAAGAAGAATAAGGAAACAATTGGTTTTGTACAATTTAAGAGTTTTACAGAAGAAATGGAGTTAGAAGGAAAGTCTGTCTCTACAAAGGTAATATCTATTTTTGAAGATATTGCAAATCAAGTAGATGCAGATGTATTGAAAGTAAACGAAGGAGATACGATTCTCCGTGTGAAACGAATTAGGTATATTGACGGAGTTGCATCAGTTCTTACTATAACTACTGTTTCAATGGATTTTGGAAGACAATTAAAGAATTATGATTTAAATGGTTCATTGTATAGGGTTCTTAAAGATAAGTTACAACTAGATATTTATAAGGCATCCGAGTCAATAGAGATTGATTTTCCTAACTTAGAAGCGCAAGATAGGTTAAGTATAGGCCAAAACATGCCAGTTTTTAAGGTGACAAGAACTAGTTTTAGCGACAATGTAACGCCAATTGAATACACCACTTCTATATTTAAAGGAGATACAACTAGATTCTTCATAGAGCTATTTAACAAATAGTTCTAATTGGCTCAGAATTGTAAGTGCTTACACTATAATTAGGGGGGAATTTTTGTATGACGATTTTCACTTTATTAAATATTGTTGGTGGTATTACTTTTGCAGCTGTATTTATTTTCTTCTTCTTGGCATTTAAGTATGACATAACGAAAGGAAGGTTAAAAAAACACCATATCGTATGGGGGTCAACAGCCTTAACAGTAGTAGCAATTGCGGCTGCCTTAAATGCAGGAGCAGCTATACTAACTGGGCCAATTCGCTTTGGGTGGATTAGCTTTAGACCAGGAGCTGCTATTACACCTGTACTAGGTATTGTCTTCGGAATTCCTGGAGCATTTGGTGCAGCTTTAGGAAATTTAATATCCGATATATTTAAAGGGTTTGTAACTCCGGCAAGTTTAGGTGGCGTGCTTGGAAACTTTCTGTTTGCATACATTCCTTATAAAATTATGAAGGACTATTCATTAAAAACATTTATTAGTTGGTTCCAATTTGTAGCGGGAGTGGTTGGAGGTGCCTTATTAGGAATGCTAGTTATGCCTTTTGTTATTTCCATTACAGGAACTCTTCCTACAGAGGTAGCATGGACAACAGAGCCAACTGCATTATTAATGAACAGAATCGTAGCGGTTTTAATTCTTGGACCAATATTCCTTAAGTTACTTTATCCAATCGTGAAGAGACAAAACCTAGATTGGCAATCCTTCCAAGGGAAAAAGAAAATAAATAAGTTAGATGATAAAGAGGAAGTAGATATGTAAGCAATAATGTAGCTACAGCAGGAGGGGAATAGGATGAATCAGGCGGTAACAAAACTAAACATCGAAATTAGCCCTTTGAAAGAAGGAGAAAATGTACAAACAAAGGTAAAAGCTAAAAATCATTCCTTTAAATATAATGATAGTGAAAAACTAGCTCTAAAGAAGTTAAATTATGAGTTTCAAAGCGGAGAATTAATAGGTATTATCGGACCTGCAGAAGCTGGAAAAACGACGCTAGGCCTCTCAATTAAAGCAATAGTGCCCCATAAGTTAGATGGGGCCTGGGGGGGGGCACTTGACGTTTGTGGGAAAGATATCTTAGAAAGTGATGTTAGTACGATTTCTAGGTTCGTATCTATGACCTTTCAAGATCCAGAATCACAAATTATAGGATCTTCTGTGGAAGAAGATTTAGTTTTTGGCCCTGAAAATTATAACATTCCTCCAGAAGTAATTAGAGAAAAGATGAAATGGGCAATGGATGCGGTTGGTCTATCAGAAGAATTCTTAAAAAAGCATCCCCATCGTCTCTCAGGTGGGGAAAAACAAAGGTTAGCTATAGCTTCTGCTATTATTTGTGGCCCTGAAGTCATCATACTTGATGAACCAACAGCAGAAATTGATCCTGTTGGAAAATACGATGTAATTAAAATAGTAGAAAAATTAAAGAAAAGCCAAACGAAAACAATTCTACTAATTGAACAAGACTTAGAACATTTAGTACGATTTGCGGATAAATTACTCGTATTAAATAAAGGAGAGCTAGTTGCCTTTCATAATACAAGAGAAGTATTAAAAGATACAGATAAGCTGTTGGATATGCATATTAATGTTCCAGAAGTAGTAGTTCTATGGAATGAACTAAAGAAACTGGGTTTAGATATCCCTATATTCGTATCAGTAGAAGAAGCAATATCCGTCTTAAGAAATTACTTTGTGAAGAACAAGGAGGAGTTAGTCGTTAAAAGTTCTGCTAAACTGACTCCTACCCATGAAACAGAAGAGGTAATTAAGGTGGAACAAATGTCCTTTTCCTATGAAACTAGTGATCAAATTCTACACGATATAAACCTCTCCATTAAAAAAGGTGAATTTGTAGCTGTCTTAGGGAAGAATGGAACGGGAAAGACGACATTAGTAAAGCATTTTAACGGCTTGTTAAAACCTACGAAAGGCAAAGTGTTCGTTAACGGGATACCAACGAATAAAAAAACGGTCGCTCAATTATCTAGAAATGTAGGATATGTGTTTCAAAACCCTAACCATCAAATTTTTGAGGATACAGTAGAGAAAGAAATTATGTTTGGACCGAAAAATTTAGGTTGGACAGCGGAACAAATTGCAGAGAAAACGCAATTTGCCTTAAAACTATGTGACCTGGAAAAAGTCAAAGATCAACATCCAACTATGTTAAATAGAGCTCAAAAACAACTCCTCATAATAGCATCAGTTGTTGCTATGGATGTAGATGTTTTAATAGTAGATGAGCCAACTACTGGGCTGGATTATAGTAATTGTCAATTAGTAGGGCAGGTTTTAACTAACATACAGAAACAAGGAAAAACAGTAGTTCTAATCACTCATGATATGAATTTTGTGGCTAAATATGCAGAGAGAACAATTGTAGTCAACAACGGAGAAGTCGACGAAGACGATGTGACTCATAAAGTGTTTACGAACATTGAAAAATTAGAAAAGGCACATTTATATCCACCTCAGATCACGCAAGTTGCCGCACAGTTAGAAGAATTCGGTTTCACCGAACCAGTATTAACTGTACAAGGATTTTTAAATCACTTGTCATGGAAGGGGAATAGTTGATGAACACAATTGGGAACTACATATCAAAAGACTCAATGATCCATCACTTACATCCTCTGACAAAGAATTTACTATTTTTCACTATCTTTATCATTTGTTTACTTAACAATCATCCACTTGTACTATTCGCCATTTTTCTGTGCGTCATCAGCATAGGTTACGCCGCATTACTTCCAGTGGGAAGAGCATTAGTTACTTTGAGGGGGATTGCCCTAGTCATTATCATCTTTTCATTAGTAGTCTGGCCATTTACGTTACGAGAAGGGCAAGTAGTTGGGAGTCTAGGAGGTTTTGATTTATACAGTAACGGAATATTACTAGGTATTTCGATGTCTCTTCGATTTAGCTCTATTGTATTAATGTCTATCTTTTGGTTTATGTTTACTAGTCTTTCAGAAATAACTAGAGGGTTAGTATCGATGAAGGTACCTTATAAAGTTGCCTTTACCTTCACGATGGCATTTCGACTAGTACCGATGGCTATCTCAGATATAACAACAATCGCAAACGCACAAAAATCAAGAGGGTTGGAGTTGGAGAGTGGTTCTGTATTCCAACGGTTGAAGAAAAATGTAGCGATCCTCATACCGCTGTCTTCTAGACTTGTAAGTATGTTACAGCCTATGTCAATCGCATTAGAATCAAGAGGGTTCGGAACATCGAAAATTAGATCATACTACTCTGACACACGATTGGCGAGGAAAGATTATGTACTATTTATTAGCTTTTGTCTATTAATAATAGTGTCGATATATTTACGTGTTAGTGGTTTAGGATTAATTACTAGAAGTGTACTATAAAAAAAGGAGATGGGGAAATAATGAATTTTTTAGATATGGAAATGGAAATTAAGAAGCAAGTAAACATAGTCGACAATTTGAAAAAGCTAGAAACAAAAGTAATAGAAATTGGGCAATCTTTAAAAGAGAATAAGCAGGCTGAGAAAGTTTTTATTATAGGGTGTGGCGACTCTTATTTTGCTGGGCTAGCTGTACTTCCATTTTTAAAAAAGATCTGTGGTCATACGTTTGAAGTAACAACGGCATACCAATTTTCAAACTATTTTTCACAAGAACTTAAGAATACAACACTAGTTGGTATCTCTATGTCTGGTAACGTAGCTAGAACACTAGAAGCTGTATATCGTACAAAAGAATTAGGTAATACGGTGCTTGGGATAACAAATAATGTGAATGGGAAATTATTTGGTGAAGCAGATTATAATTTATTTTTAAACATTGATGAAGAACCAGGATGGACACCAAGCACGTTAACATTTTTAAGTACATTAAGTTCTCTTTACTTACTAGGAATAGAACTCTCAGATTGTGGTGAGGAAGAGAAATCTTTTTACAAACATAAATTATATAATCATCTAAATTATATCTCTGAGAAGTTTGAATACATGGAAGAAATCTCGTACAAGATTGCTAAAAATATGCACGAAAATTACGCAAAAGCACCTGTATATTTTATAGGTGGCGGGCCTAACTACGGGATTGCCAAGTACGGTGCAGCAAAATTTTTAGAAGTATGCCATGAAACGGCGATTGGGCAAGAAACAGAAGAATTGGCTCACCAAGAATTCTGGATCCTTGATAAAAACAACCCTGTATTTTTAATCTCCCCTAAAGGGACAGGCGCGTATCGTTCTTTTGAAGTAGGAAGCTGCTTAAGAGAGTTTGGCAACGATGTTGTCACCATCACAAACGATAACCAATTCGAACAACTATCTAAATTTACGGTAGAAATTCCAGAAGAAACGGATGAATTATTTTCACCTTTAATAAACGCAGTTCCTGTTCAATTGATTGCCTACTATTACTCACAATTAAAAGGGTTAGATCCAAACAGAAGAACACATGTAGACCCGTTTCGCAAGAAAATAAGTAGGAAGCTCACAAGACATAGTGAGGTTAGAATATAAATGTCGCTGTGTATAGCTGGACACTTAAATATAGATACGGTCGTTAATAATAACTTGGAATCTAGTGAACTAGCGGGGGGGTCAGCACTTTACGTAGCTGCCTCCGCTAGTATTTTCAATGATGCTGTTTCCATAAATGCAAAGCTTTGTGAGGATTACCCTATGAAATACCTTGAGTTAATAGGTGTTAAATCGACTAGTTTGTTTACCCATATTGAAAAGATAAAAGGGAATCAAAGACGTAGCAAGATGTTCTATAAGCATAACACAAGAAATACACTGAGCCATGGGCAGGTAGAATGGTATGAGAAGACGATAGAGCAAGCTCCTAATACAACCTTGTCTGATAACAATGGTAGTAGCTTAATTCATTTGAGCCCAACTATTCCAGAAATACAAAAAAAACTCGCTATTCAGGCAAGAGATAAAGGGATGCTCGTGTCCATGGACACCTCTGAATTTTTTGCAGAAAAATATAAAGAGGAATTGTTAAGCTTACTACCGTATATTGATATCTTTTTGCCCTCAGATGTTGAATTAGAACTACTGCTAAAAAAGAAGTTAGCCACTCCAAAGGATATATTGTTAGAGGTTAGAAAACTTAATGTGCCGACAGTTATCGTAAAGCTTGGAGAAAAAGGAAGTTTAGCAGTTCAGAGAGATCAGGAAGAAAATTTCTATATAAAGACGAACCCTATAAAGGTTATAGATCCTACAGGTGCTGGTGATAGTTATAATGGTGCATTAATTGCGAATCTTCTGGAAGGAAAATCAATCGTAGAAGCATGCAAAATAGCTACAGTCGTTGCAGGAATATGCATACAGGGGGTTGGAGTATCCAACTTGCTCAACGTTTCTTTACAAAAAATCTACAACCAGTCCGACAATATAAAATGGGAGAGGATTTAATGAACGAGTTTAAGATAATACCAATGATTCACTTACCACCACTTCCAGGAAGCTACCAATACACCGGGAGTTCAGTCGAAGAGATCTCTAAGGTAGCACTAGAAGAAGCACAAACTTTTAAAAGGTATGGAATTACAAGTGTTATGATACAAAATAGTAGTGATATACCATATAGTTTAACTACTAAGATCGAAACAATTGCCTCTCTCTCCGCAATCGGAAAAAGTATTAAGGATAATACTAATTTAGAGGTTGGAGTAAATATATCTAGGAATGATTCGAACGGCTCAATAGCGGTTGCGAAAGCAATCAACGGTAGCTTCGTGCGAATTAAGTACCTTACTGGAGCATTTGTAACACCAGAAGGTATTTTAGAAGGAGACCCTGCTACAGTTCTAGATTATCGAACTAAACTTCATGCGAATAATATAAAAATATGGGCAGATATTTATAAGGACAATAACCTACAGTCTATGGTCAGTTTAAACATTGAAGAACAAGCAAAGAATTGTATAAACTTTGGAAAAGCAGAGGGGTTAATAATTACTGGGAAAAATGCCGAAGAGACAATTGATATGTTAAAAAGGGTAAGAGAAGTCACGGCTTCTTTACCGCTTATCGTAGGCGGGGGAGTTAACTCTAAAAATATTACTAGTATTGCAGAATACGCAGATGGCGCAATTATTGGCTCTTATTTTAGAGCTAACAATTCGAATTTAGAACTTAGCCCTCTTGATGAAAGTAAGGTTAAGGAACTTGTAGAGATGGTTAGGTGAGTTGATGGAGGGACGAGGGGACAGGTGTGAGATCACTGAAATCTCTATTTCTGTTTAATTCTGGTAGTGCGTGATTAGGAAGCGAGGGGAGGAATCCCTTGCTTCTTTTGTTTCGCTCAACGAAGGAAGGTCTTGAACCTTCCTGGCTCTTCATTAAAGTTGAGTAGGCGATTTATACGGACATCAGATCCTTTATTTGCTGAAAACTAGTGGTTTTTCTATGGAGAAATAGCCATCCTCCCCCTAGTAAGGGGGCTTTTTTAAATAAAAATCGTTAGGGACAAGGGACCTGACCCCGTGTCCGCGATTCAATTTCGACGCTCAAGAGAGAAGCTGAAGCGGCCATTGAATCTATATCGGACAATGAAATAACTATTCTCTTAGATAAGGGGGACGTACGCACAGTAAAGCGTAAGTATATCGAAAAATCGATTGAAGTTATTAAAGAAAATGGGAAAGTGCGCCAAAAGAATATTCCAGGTAATTGTGAAAGATATGTGCTAGGAATCCTGTCACTCTTACCATACTTTAAAGCCGATAAAATATTCAATGGTGAAAAACATAGATGGTATTTGCTTTTTGCTGAATAATAGAAAACAAAAGCTTTTACGGGTAAAAATCATGAAAATCAATTTAAAATCTATTGCGTAACCTAGTAATACTAAAGACATATTCAAGGCTAGATTCATTTCCATTAAAACAATTCCCTTGCTTCCTTCGATTAGGGTAGGACACCGAAGGAAGCACCGACGTTCGTTCCTACTGTTTGTCTATTTTATGGGTATTAGCACTATTGCTTTTTGATTTTATTGCTTACTAAACGGACTAATTTAAGCTTTATCACTTATTAGATAATG
>SKOL01000529.1 GCA_007120055.1 Anaerobacillus sp. | reverse complement strand
GTATGTTTAACTTCAGGAAACTCAGTCCTTTTTACATCGTTTACATAATTAGTTACAGCATCTTTTATATTTAATGATACATTCGTATACTGTTTAACAAACTTTGGTACATGTTCACTTCCATATCCAACTACATCGTGAAATACTAATACTTGTCCGTCTGTATCCAAACCGGCCCCAATTCCAATCACAGGGATCGTTAGCTCTTCACTAATTAGCTTAGCGAGCTGCTTTGGAACACATTCTAGAACAAGCATACTTGCACCGGCCAATTCAACTTGCTTTGAATCATCGACTAGCTTTCTCGCAGTATCAGCGTCTTTTCCTTGAACTTTATAACCACCTAAAACTCCAACTGATTGAGGAGTAAGACCTAAGTGAGCAACTACGGGAACACCCGCTTGTGTTAACTTTTTAATTTTTTCTATAACTGCACCGTTACCTTCTAGCTTAACTGCATGGGCTCCAGCCTCTTGCATGATCCGCCTAGCATTACTCATCGTCTCTTCTATCGATGAATGATAAGTTAAAAAAGGCATATCGGTAATAATAAATGTATCTTTTGCGCCTCGCTTCACAGCTCTCGTATGCAAAATCATATCATCAAGCGTTACAGAAACGGTTGAATCATAACCTAAAACAACCATTCCTAAAGAGTCTCCTACTAAGATGACATCGACCCCAGCTTCTTCTACCAATTTAGCTGATGGAGCATCGTAAGCCGTCATCATCGCAATTTTTTCCTTGTTTTTTTTCATTTCTTTAAAGGTTGCTGTTGTTTTCATTCATTTTCCTCCTTTTTTTCTCAGAGGAGACGAAATGAAACTACCCCTACTTATTTTCAGAAAAGCAACAAAAAAACTTCTCTCGAAAAAGGAGAGAAGGATTTATTAAAGCACACGAAAATAAGAGTTTCTGTATGTGCAACTTCGTTTAGTTTCATTATCCCTCTGTCCTAGTCCAAATGGATCAAGGCAGACTATAGTTTTTTTAACGCTTTCGACAAAAACTTTTAGTGGTGCAGTTCCAAAAGATACTGCCCAATTTTTTTGTCAATGAATTTCACAATTCAATATTATAGCCATTATGTAACTATATGTAGTTGCGTAAAGTCGCTCGCAACTACATATAGTTTGATATGGCTCAGTTTAGGTAATTATGAAATTCACTCAATAAAATTATAACAAATTTTTACGAATTTGTGACATTAAAATTCAATATCGGCTGAATAAATTTTATGAATTTCTCCAGTTTCATCCTTTAACAGCAAAACACCATCGTCAGTGATGCCACAAGCAAAGCCGTGAAGCGTTTTTGTCGTCGTTCTCGCTGTAATTTCCCTACCGACTGTTATCGCGTGGTCTTCCCACATTTTTTTAATCGGCAAAAAGCCTTCCTCTAAAAATAACTCATAAAGTTCTTCAAAATGTTCTAATATGCGTTTAATCACCGTTGCACGATTAATTTCTTCATCTTTTTCTATCTTAAGGGACGTAGCAATTTCTTTTATTTCTTCAGGAAAATCCGTTTCATTAACATTGATTCCAGTACCAATAATGACAGAGTGAATTTGATCTGGATCAGCTTGCATTTCAGTTAAAATTCCTACTAATTTTTTCCCGTTTAACAATATGTCATTTGGCCATTTGATATCACATTGAATACCTGTTGCAGCTTTAATTCCTCTGATCACAGCTACTGCTGTTAGTAAAGTTAATTGTGGCGCTTGTTGAGGTGGTATTTTAGGTTTTAAAATCATACTCATCCAAATTCCCGTACCTATTGGAGAAAACCATTCTCTGCCTAACCTTCCTTTTCCCGCCACTTGCTCATCAGCAACAACGATCGTTCCTTCAGGAGCACCTTCACGAGAAATTCGATGGGCAATTTCTTGGGTAGAATTGACAGACTTTTCATAGTGAACGTTCATTCCTAAATACCTGGTCGCGAGTCCTGCCTTAATTTCACTTTCTGTTAATACATTAGGCTGATGAATGATCCGATAACCTTTACGGGGAGCAGCTTCTAACTTATAACCTGCTTTGCGAAGTTCTTCGATATGCTTCCATACTGCAGTCCTTGAACAACCTAAATGATTACTAATCGCTTCACCTGAAACAAAGTGACCTTGGTGATCGATCAGCATTTGTAAAAGTTTACTACGCATTTACATACCCCTCTTTCCTTAACCAACGAATAATCTCTTTTTTATTATTTTCCACGTGCCTAGATAAAACAGCTTTTTCTACGATAGAAATTAATTGACCGACTCGCTCTCTACCTTCAGCATCCTTCAGTAAACAGATGATATCTTTTCCGTTAATAGCTAAATCCTTCTTGTTTTTTATAGATAGACGTTCATAGTCACGCATTATCTCTTCTATATTAGGCTGTGCATCATTTTTCAAAACGGCTCTAACTCTTTCAGCTTTTTTTGCTTTTTCTATACCTAAAAAATACAAATCTTCTTCTGAAAACCCCCTAGTTAAAAGTATTGGTAAACGAGAGGTTATCATCTTTACATCATCAATCACTTTTTTAGGTTGTTTCCAGGTTCTTAAAAAAGTTTCACAGTTATTAACCTTTGCATAATAAAGCAACAAGCTCCATACTTCGGTCATATCCGTTAAAGCAGGTATCGCTTTAAGTACTTTTTGCTCCATTAAACAATGATGTATTTCATTGAACTGCGAAATTTCGTTAGGAAGCTGTGATTTCATTAATAGCTGTAACGATTTTTCACTATTAACACCTAAACAAAGCCTTCTAAACTCAGCGGCAATGCGTTCAATTGCCACCTTTGCAATATTTTGTTTTTGATTCGTGATTGCCAAAAAAGTTTTTTCCTCAATCGTAAACCCTAGTTGGCTTACAAACCGAAAGGCGCGTAATATTCGTAAAGGATCCTCTTTAAACCGCTCAGTAGGATTAACTACACCACGAATTAGTTTTCGTTTTAAGTCGTCTTGACCAAAATAAGGATCGACCATTTTTCCATTATTCTGTAATGCAATTGCATTGATTGTAAAATCCCGTAATTTTAAATCTTCGCTTAAAGTAGGAGCACGATAGCTCGTCACTTCATATGTTTCACCCATAAAGCATACAATGACTGTTCCATGTTTTAGGGCAACATCAATCGTTTTAGGAAAAATCGCTTTAATATCTCTAGGATGAGCAGATGTAGTAATATCGATATCGTAAACTTCCTTACTTAGTAAGTGGTCCCGGACAGCTCCACCAACAATGTATGCCTCAAAACCTTTATTTTCAAGCTTGTCAATTAAGATATTTGCGGTTTGAAAAAGATTACTTGCCATCGCCCATCCTACTCTCTAAATTTTACATTCTTTCATTGTCATGTAAGGTTGTAAAATAAATATCTTCATATTGCAAAATGATCGTGTCTTTGCTAAAAAACTCGTTTGCTCTTTTTAATGATTCACTTGCCATTTTTTTATGTAACTCTTCATCTGTTAGTAGTTCAACAGCACGGGCTGAAATTGCTTCAATATCACCTATATCACAAAGAAATCCTGTTTTTTCATCGACAATAACTTCGGGAATTCCACCAGCATTTGTACCGATCACTGGTACCTCACATGCCATCGCTTCTAACAGTACTAAACCGAAACTTTCCTTTTCTGATAGGAGCATCATTAAATCACTAATAGATAAAAAGTGAGCAACGTGTTTTTGATTCCCTAAAAACAAGACTTTATTTTCTAACTGTAACTCTTTTACTAGTCGACAAACCGTTGAGTATTCAGGACCATCCCCAAGCAGTAATAACTTTGCATCTACATTCTTTGAAATTTCCGCAAAGCTATAAATAACATCAGGAACTCGTTTTACTTGACGAAAGTTAGATACGTGAATAATAACTTTTTGATGATCACCAATCTTATATTCCTGTCTTAATGACCTGCAATCTTTCTTGTAATAGTGGCGCTGATCAATAAAGTTATAAACAGGGATAATTTTCTTTTCAGTATGTAATAGTCTTTCAGTTTGCTCAATTAAATCGTTTGACACTGCCGTTACAGCATCTGACTTTTCAATTCCAAAACGGATCATTTCACTTAATGATTGATCATAGCCTAACACAGTAATATCGGTGCCATGAAGTGTGGTGACAATTTTTAAATCATGATCTACCATTTGCTTAGCTAAAATTGCGCAAATGGCATGTGGAATTGCGTAATGAACGTGAAGAATATCAAGCTTTTCACGCTTTGCAACTTCTGCCATTTTATTTGCTAATGACAAATCATATGGTGGATACTGAAAAACAGAATATTGGTTCACTTCTACTTCGTGATAAAAAATATTTGAATAAACTTTCTCTAAACGAAATGGTACACCTGTCGTAATAAAATGAACCTCGTGTCCTCGTTCAGCTAAAAGTTTCCCTAATTCAGTAGCAATAACCCCAGACCCACCTACCGTTGGATAACAAGTAATTCCTATTTTTAATTTCATCTGTTCTCCCTTACTAGTTGTTGAAGTAATAATGGAGTATCACTCATAAAGCCCTCTCCATATTCAATATTTACTTCTTTTCCGAATAGTCTCTCTCTTGCTAGTACTGTTTCGATATAACCATTTGTCAATGGTGTTTCTACACTATTCGGTTGCTGTATAAATTGACTTTCATAAGCTTTTAAAGCTTGTACCTTTACGTCAATATCTCGAGAAATATCTACGATAAAGCTCGGTTTATGAAAACCATTAATCATATAAAAATAAAGATCATCGACTTTGTGAGCCGGTAAGTTTTTTTCATCTTCAAAATTTATAATCCGAGCAGAAAAGACCGCTTCTTTAATTAAGTTTGCACAGTTACCGTGATCAGGATGGCGATCTTCATAATAAGGAGCAAAAACAACTCGAGGACGAAGTTTACGTATGATCGAAACTGTTTTCTTAATATACTCATCAGTAATATAAATACCTCGATCCGGAATATTAAGTTGGATTCTTTTTTCTACACCTAAAATTTCTTGAGCTTTCTTTGCTTCTTTTTGTCTTCGTTCTACAGTTCCATTCGAAGACAATTCTGCTTTTGTTAAATCACAAATAGCAACCTTATACCCTAGACGATTATATTTAGCAATTGTACCACCCATGCCGATTTCAACATCGTCAGCATGGGCGCCAAAAGCTAAAAGATCGATGCTATTGTGATCAGACATCTTTCTCTACCTTCGGATTGACAATTTTCCTCCATTGAAAATCCCCTCTTCCAAGACCTTTAACTAAAATTTCACCTGTAGCCATATTGGTCGCAAGCGGTATACCATATACGTCACAAAGGCGAATTAATGCAGTTATATCAGGTTCATGTGGTTGAGATGCTAGCGGGTCTCTGAAGAATAACACTAAATCCATTTCGTTGTTCGCAACAAGAGCTCCAATTTGTTGGTCACCACCTAAAGGACCAGATTTAAAACGTTCAATTTGTAAACTTGTTGCTTCCATAACTCTTGTCCCCGTAGTCCCTGTGCTATAAAGTTCATGCTCTTTTAAAATTGATTCATAGGCAATAGCAAATTGAACCATTTCTGGCTTTTTCTTATCGTGGGCAATTAATGCAATCTTCATTATGAAACCTTCCCCTTTATTCAATAATATTTTCTAATCCATAAACTAACAGATCAAGTTTCATCACTGTCTCAACTGCTAAGCGGATCCCTGGCATAAAAGATGTACGATCAATTGAATCATGACGGATTGTTAATGTTTGTCCAATGCCTCCGAAAAGAACTTCTTGATGAGCTACAAGACCTGGTAGGCGAACACTGTGAATACGCATACCTTCAAAATCTGCTCCCTTCGCTCCCTGCAGTTCTTCTTTCTCCTCTGGGTTTCCTTGTTGTTTCGGCTCTCGCACTTCAGAAATCATTTGTGCCGTTTTCACTGCTGTTCCACTCGGAGCGTCCATCTTTTTATCATGATGCATTTCGATAATCTCAACATCAGGTAAATAGCGAGCCGCCATTTGTGAAAACTTCATCATTAAAATCGCACCAATTGCAAAGTTTGGCGCAATGATCGCTCCCAAATTTTTCTCTTCTGCAATTCGAGACAGTTCCTCAACATCTTTTTCATTAAAGCCTGTTGTACCAACAACTGGTCGTACCCCATGCTCAAAAGCAATCTCCATATGTTTGCGACCGACTAACGGATTCGTTAAATCAATTAAAACATCAACATCTTGTTCAGTGAATGCACGTTGTAAATCATTATACATTTTAACTTCTACACTCGGCATTCCTTCGATTTCAGAAAGCAATTTGCCGTCATTCTCTCTATCAATTGCTGCAACTAGCTGGAAATGATGAGTTGATGTAACCATCCTTACTGCTTCTTGGCCCATTTTTCCAGCTGCTCCTGTGATTGCTACTTTAATTGTTTGTGTCATTTCTTCTGACTCCTTTATTCTTCTATTTTAGTCCAGCGATCTTTATCTCGTGTGTTAAACTTCTCCATGACAAGATCAAAGGCTTCTTCTAAATTAATGTTTAAAGAATTAGCAAAACAGATGAGAACAAAAAATAAATCTCCAAGTTCTTGTTCCATCGTCTTTTCTTCTTCCGTCGATTTCTTCGGTTTTTCCCCATAATAATGATTAACTTCACGAGATAACTCACCAAGTTCTTCGGTCATTCTCGCAAGCATTGCTAAAGGGCTAAAATAACCTTCTTTAAATTGACTTATGTACTCATCAACTTCAGCTTGAACTTCTTTTATACTTTTACTATTTTCATTCACAACTTATATCACCTCAACACTTATAATACATGTTAGCTAAATGTTCATGATTTGACAAATATTTTATTTGTAATTTAGAATTTACAATTTAAAATTTATAAATTGTTGAAAGTATCGCTCCGAAGTATTATGCTCTAGCACCAATCCTCAATTCTACATTCTTAATCCACAAACTACATTCTATTTCTTAATTTTTAATTGTTAATTTTTAATTTAAAATTAACAATTAATGAAAGTGGTGCTTCGAAGCATTAAGCTCCATCGCAATTCTACATTTTAAATTTTACATTGTAAATTATTATACCCTTGATTTATTTATTGTAAAATTTTCGTTATAATATAGAACGTTAATAAATAGTCGTTGTTTATAATTAATAAGCATATGACAATATCTTTTTAGAAAAGAACGTTATAACCATAATAATTATTATAGGGGACTAGATAATGAACACTCCAATTAAATTTAAAAATGTTATTTACATACTGATCGGTACTGCAATTATGTCGTTTGGGCTTGTTTATTTTAATATGGAAAACAACTTAGCTGACGGCGGGTTTACAGGGATTACATTAATATTATATTTTATCTTTAATATTGACCCTGCATATTCGAATTTAGTACTTAATATCCCACTATTTTTTCTAGGGTGGAAAATTCTTGGTCGTAATTCTTTTATCTATACTTTAATCGGAACAGTTGGACTGTCTGTTTTCTTATTTATTTTTCAAAGGTATAAATTTATTTCGATGCCATTACATGATGATATGACACTTGTCGCATTATTTGCCGGAGTTTTTATCGGGGTAGGTCTCGGGATTGTATTTCGTTTCGGAGGAACAACTGGTGGCGTTGATATTATCGCTCGTCTAGGGTATAAATATTTAGGTTGGAGTATGGGGAAAACGATGTTTATGTTTGATGCGGTCGTTATTACGTCTTCACTCGTGTATTTAAATTACCGAGAAGCAATGTATACGTTAGTAGCTGTTTTCATTAGCGCAAAAGTACTTGATTTTATGCAGCAAGGCGCATATTCTGGAAAAGCCGCATTTATCATTTCCGAAAAATCAGAAGAAATCTCTGCAGCTATATTAAAACAAATGGATCGGGGCGTCACCGTTTTAAACGGGAAAGGTAGTTTTTCCCGCCTTGATAAAGAAATACTTTATTGTGTCGTTGGTCGTAACGAACTCGTCCGTCTTAAAACAATCATTGAAAAAATTGACCCACATGCTTTTGTTACCGTAAACGATGTTCAAGACGTCATCGGTGAAGGCTTTACATTAGATGAGTATAAACGGCCGATTGATCATTGATTGGAGTTTTGAGTTTTGAATGTTGAGTTTTGAGTTTGGTGTAGGCTAAGCTTTGTAAATTTTTGTTTCTTTTGCTTAGTTGCTTAGGTTACTTTTTCATATGAAGAGTAGTAAATAGGCTTAAGGTTGTTGCTAAAAGCTGTTTATAACGTAAAAAAAGAGAGTGGACTCATTGTGAAAATGAATCTTCTCTCTTTTTGTTTGTTTTAGTCTCGATTCATTGCAACGTACATAAGAATGAAACGTGTTAACTCCATTACTGCAACTACTGCGGCAGCAACGTATGTTAATGCAGCGGCATCTAGTACTTTTTTCGTTTCACGTTCTTCGTTATTACGAATAACTCCGACCGAAACAATTTGCTGCATAGCCCGACTACTTGCGTTAAATTCTACTGGCAATGTTACTAGTTGGAAAAGAACAGCAGCTGCCATAAAAATGATCCCTAACAACATTAGGTTCATTGCTCCCATCAACATACCCGCGATAATTATAAAAATCGCACCATTTGATCCAAAATTAGCAACAGGAACTAACGCATGACGGAAACGTAAGAAAGCGTAATCTTCAGCATCTTGCATTGCGTGTCCGACTTCGTGTGCGGCAACTGCAGCACCGGCAACTGAATGTCCGTAATAGTTTTCTTCAGATAAGCGAACGGCTTTAGCACGCGGATCATAATGGTCCGTTAACTTACCTTTCACCGGTTCAACTGAAACATTGTAAAGGCCATTATCATCTAAAATCTTACGAGCAACTTGCGCTCCTGTCATGCCAGATGATGCCGGAACTTGTGAATATTTGCTATATGCACTTTTCACCTTCATTTGTGCCCATAACGGAATCAGAATAAGGATCGCAAAATAAACTAATAATGCACCTAAAGACATCGATATTAACCTCCGTATTATTTTTTTCTAAGCAGTTTCTTTTAATTTCAATTCTAGTCAAAGATTTAATCTCTGTCAATTCATATCTATTTATACGAATTAAAGTATTTATTTAATGAATTTCATCTTTTAATATTTTCGCCATTAGTATCTATACAACTGCAGTTGAGGTATTGATGAAATTCACTCTATTGTTTCATTTTCACTTTATTTTTTTCGGCTCTGTATTTCTTATATCCCGCATAAAACAATGCTAATAACGTTGTTCCGCCAATTGATAGAATTACCCACCATAATGAAGGATCGGCTTGATCTTCTTCAAAGCCTTTGTATAATTTTTTGAAATCATCTTCCATAATTTTTAAATGTTTCGATTTTTCCTCATCAGTGACAATTGTATTGCGGTACCTTTCAACATATCTCACGTGAGAATCGATTCTTTGAAATTGGTGCGGTAATAAATCAACCATAATTGCAGGCCGAATCATTGAATAGCGTTGTAAAAATCCGTTTAAATGATGCTGAAAAGAATTATTGTTTTCACTTGAAATTGCCTCTCGCATTTTCGCAAAGTAATTCATCACTTGTGTTTCTGTATTTTTCCAAAGTGGATGATGATGATTGACGAGAGCATCAATGACGAGACGAAATTCAGAAACTTCTAAAACTCTTTGTTCATGACTTGCACTCGTACTAGTCACCGCACCCATTGCTTTTTCATATGAAGTTGTAATGAGTCGCAATTGAGTCATTGTCAAATTTTGATCGTCATAGCGGATGGCTAAAAACTGCTTTGAAAAAAAATCAAGTAATTGTTTTGCTTCACTATATTTTTCTTCTTTCACTAGTTGTAATACTTTGTCTGCAGTTTGATTTAAATTTCTCCATTCTTTTTCATCTAAAGTCTTTTCCGCTTGGACACTATTTGAAAAAACAAGAAAAAATAAACATATTAAAACGAACATTTTCTTGTGCATGCCTGTCCCTCCTCTTCTTCTAATTAAATCCTATGAAAAGGTGGACAAGAGTAGACCTACTTTTTTACAAATGAAGTTTCAATCGGTCTTTTCTTACTGCAAAATAATAAACTAGAGCTATCGAAGCAATACTTAACCAAAATGTAAAGTAACCGATATGTGGTATGTAATCAGTTAAACTTCTTGAAACCCAAGGGTGCATAAAAAAAACATAGTCGATGACATCATTATGTAGCGTCCAAATCGAGACAACAACTAAATGCCACATTTTTATTCGGAAGTATGGTGCAAACAAAAGTGCTTGAACTGCCATTCCTAGATGCGAACCAATTAACATATAATTTTGCCACGTCAAAGTAGCTCCAGCTGCCCCAGCTGCCAGGTTCATTACGACTGCCCAAACCCCGTATTTAATTAGCGTAACGGCGGCAAAAGCTTCCATAAGCGGCCAATTCTTTTTAAATAAAAACATGATTAATACAAACACAAAAAACAAACTTGCTGTTGGACTATCTGGGACAAAAATATAAAAATGCGCTGGTGTAATCGCTAGTTGATCTTTGTACCACCAATACCCATAAATTGTCCCAAAAATATTCACTAATAATAACATAAAAATAAACTTGCGTTGACCTAACAAAGAAATTAACATTTTTAACATCTTATTCTCCTACTCTTTAAGCAATCTCTGTAATTATCCTTAATAGTTTATCACTATTACTATTTAAAAAAAAGCTGACAAATTGTCAGCTTTTCTCATAATATTTTATTCCGGATTTCCATCAGCAGCGATAAAGTCTGCTAAAATTTCTAATTCTTCCTCAGTTCCTGTAAATAAACCTCCAGGCATTTCCCCAATACCTTGATTAACAAGCTCAATAATTTCTTCTTTCGTATAATCACTTTCAAATACTGCTGGACCTACACCAGGAATCCCAGCCATATTATCACCATGACAGCCAATACAGGAGCCTTGAGTTAACCATATTTCATAACCTATATGGTCGGTATTAATTTCTATTTCTTCTACAATCGCACCTTGTTGTGCAGCTGCTTCCCAATCATGTTGAGAAACAGATTCCCACGTTAACCAAAAAATAGATGCAACCGCGAGTAGCATTAAACTACTAGCAATTGGCCTTTTAATTGGACGACGCTCTGGCCCTCGGTCTAACCATGGTGCAAGTAATAACGCTCCAAAAGCAATACCTGGTATTACTACGGCACCGATCACCGTGTAATCACCTGCAGCAAATTCATACTTTAATAATTGGTATAAAAATAAGAAGTACCAATCCGGTAATGGAATATAACCTGCATCAGTTGGGTCAGCAACACGTTCAAGTGGTGCGTAATGAGCAACTGTTAAGATTAAATAACCTACTAAGAAAACCGCACCTACCATCCATTCTTTTAATAAGAAGTTCGGCCAAAATGCTTCCGTTTTCCCCGGATATTCGGAATAGTCTTTAGGAATATTCGGCTTTCGTTCTGCCGGAATGCGGGAATCTCCTACGAATTTCATTCCTTTGCCACGATGCATTGTTTTCCCTCCTTTTTATTTAATTTTATAGCGGTCCTGAAATACCTTGTTTACGAATCATTACAAAGTGAGCCCCTAAAAGACCAAGTAATGCTCCAGGTAAGAAGAATACGTGAATAGCGAAAAATCTTGTTAACGTTTGTGCTCCAATAATTTCTCCACCAGCTAACAACGTTTTTGCAAATGGACCTATAATTGGTGCAGCTTCAGCAATTTGCAATCCCACGACTGTTGCAAAGTATGCTTTCATATCCCATGGAAGTAAATATCCTGTAAACCCTAAACCTAACATAACAAAGAAAATAAGCACTCCTACAACCCAGTTTAATTCACGTGGTTTCTTGTACGATCCCGTAAAGAAAACACGTAACGTATGTAAGAACATCATCACAATGACTAAACTTGCCCCCCAATGATGCATTCCACGAACAATTACCCCAAATGTAACTTCGTTTTGTAAATAGTACACGGATTGATATGCATTAATAATATCTGGAACATAATACATTGTTAAAAACATACCAGATAAAATTTGAATAACCGTAATGAAAAATGTTAGACCCCCAAAACAATATACAAATGCCGAAAAATGATGAGCAGGATTTACGTGCTCAGGAACTTCATGATCAGCAATATCACGCCACATCGGCGTAATGTCTAGACGTTCGTCTACCCAATTATAAAGCTTATTTAACAATTATTACGCCTCCTTTATACTTGTGGTCTCGGTCTTCCTAAATAAACAGTGCCGTTCCGCACTTCATGATCATACAAAAATAGTGGTTGAGTTGGTGGCGTACGGTCAACATTTGTTCCATCTTTTTCAAATGCACCGTAATGACACGGACAGAAAAAGCGATTTGGTTGATCATCGCTCGTATCCCAGTCAACAGTACAACCTAAATGTGTACAAACTGGAGATAACGCAACAATTTCACCTTCTTCTTCGTATATCCATGCAGATCGAGAGACTTCTGACTCGTACCATGCATCAACTTGATTAACTTTAAAGTCAAAACGTTTAGGTTCATTTGTTAGTTCGTTGACTTGTGCTACCGCAACCATTTCCGTGTCTTCACCTACTTTTAAAGCAGGATCAAGAGCAAATCGTACTAATGGTAGCGTTATACCAGCCGCCATAAACCCACCTACACCTGTTAATGAATAATTCAAAAATTGACGCCTTGAAACTTTATGATCTTTTTCACTCACTGTAATTCCCCTCCTTACATTTTATTTTAAGGCCCGATAGGACCAAGTAATACATATTATACTAGGACATTTTCATGATACTTTAATAACATTAGCACTGTCAATAACTATGATATTATCTAATTCGATTCTCTTTCATTATTTTGCCATTTATTCGTTAATATCGGGATCATTTGTTTAATTTGGTTCGATAACGTTTCCATTCTATATTTTTCATCTAAATGTTCTAAAGGAATTGAAGGCACCCATAATAAAGTATCATTCAACTTCGCTTCTATTTGTTTCCAATCTACATCAGACGTTAAATATATAATGTGATAAAACCCATTACTTTTTAAATGTTCGTGTAATTCATTCATTTTTAATAAACGTTCTTCAGGTTTTTCTGATTTTAAATATGTATACGGTGGGAATTGAAAAACCCTTCCTTTAAATTGTCTTTCTAGCTCATCACTTATAAAGGTAATAAACTCACCCATCTGCACTGTCGACTTAATATCATCCCCCCACGAAATTGGGATTAAAGGAATAATAGCTGTGTCTACGTATTCCTTCGCTTGTAAATAAACATCAATTTCTTTTGCCTGCCATTTCATTAGTCTTCCTCCTTTATTTTCCTTAAGTATGTTTCATTTTATACTATTATTTTTCAACATCAAAATAATTGACTCACGCAACATGTAAAAAGCATTACTTAGTATGTACAGTCAGTCGACTTTCTTTTTTCATAAAAAACCTGCATGACGATATTCCGTCACCATCTTGAATGAAAATGTCAGTCGCTTTTCTCTCGCTTCGCTGTAAACTTCTATCGAATTTTAGAAGCTCGCTCAAGAAAAGCGACCGAGCATTCTTTTTCATACAAAACATCCTGACGATTTACCACCACCATCTAATATGGAAAAATCAAGCGCGAGCAGCCCAAACCAACTAGCCAACTAACAAACTTCTTTTCCACAAAAAAAGTTAAAAGCCCTTATTTTTTAAGGGCTTTTAACTCTTTTAGCTGGTTGCTATACTTTATAAAACTTTCTTTATCGCCACTATCTAACGCTTGATCAATCTTCTCTGTTAATTGTTTTTTTTCAAATTGAAACATTGCTTTATCAATGATTAAATCCGCAAATAAACTATAAATTTTTTCCGTTTCCTTATCGATAGGGATAAAAGGATTATCTTCTAACACTGCAACATATTGAGGATTTTTTTTTGCATCTTTAAAGTTTAATTGAATATAGATTTCTTCTTCTTTGTTCAAGCGAATATCATGAAAGGACTTCTCAGCATCCATCGTAACGTGTTGTCTTTTATGAAAACTAAAAGGGATGCAATCTACATCATTTGCTGAGATGATGAGAGATTTCGGACAATATTCTGCATTTTCAACAAAGTGGACCTTTTCCATTAACTGATCATCACTCATTAAGTAATTCAATAACCAAGCGCACTCTCTACGTTTCAATTGAAAATTATTTAAAAACCACTTCAAAAAATCTTTTTTTTCTAAAATCGAAATTGCACTACTCATCATTATCCCCCCCCAATTAAAATACACACTAAGATAAACAGTGTTAATTACTTATATTATTCTTTCTTTAACGGTAAAATTCCTTTTATTTATTAATAATAATTTTCCTTATAGTTTAATGAATTTCATAATTCATTATCCCCGTCACTAAGATCAATATATAGTTGCACCAAAACACTTTGCAACTATTTATTGTTTGATGTGACTCTTTTTTGGTAATTATGAAATTCACTCAGTTAATTTCTTAAACATATCACTTTTTGGTTGTTTTCGTAAACAATTAATGCTTTTTGAGTCGTCTTTTAAGTGTAAAAAAGCGATTGTGAAAACTCGATTTCACAATCGCCCATTTATATCAAAGGCTTTGAGTATTATATACATAATTTTTTGCCGGGCCGAGCGTGTAGCAACAAATACCTTCTACTTCCACTTTTTTTACGATATTTAGATATGTAAGCATTTGTAAAAAGCGTTTTTGGATAATGTCTGCTTTCTGGTCAAAATAATATGGTTCAACAAATGATGAAAATGCCGAAATAAGACAATTTTCATCTAGTCCTTCCCCTTCTTTTAGTAACTCTAAAAATAGGGGATATAAAAGTCGGATTGTAGGTATCGGTCGCTTGTAAGCTTTGAGCCAATATTTTATCAGGTCCTGCATAAACTCTTCTAACTTTAGCTCGAATAATTCTTCTACTCTTTGACCTAATATTAGTTTCCCAGCTTCTTCTTTAATCCAACCTTTATCAAAACAAAAATCATAAATTAATGAAAAACGATCTGGATATTGAGAAAATCGTCTACCATAGCCAAAGCGCCACTTATCATTTGGCAATTGTTCCTTAATACTAAACCCTTTCATTATTTGTTGATAATCCTTTTTATGAATCATCCCCATTTTTGTTAAAGGTAGGCTTTTTTCAGCAACGATATCGATAAAATAGAATAAATCATTGATAATCTCTATTTCATTATTTTCATCTATTAAAGTTGGTAATATCAATACATCTTCCTCAATTGTCAATTTAAACTGACGAACAAGTTCTTTTTTTATCTGTTTCGGTACAAGAAAATTATTGGCTTCATACGAAAACAAAATTCCGGCTGAAATTAATTCATTTAATATTTCCTGATAATCGCTTTCTTTTAATCTTGGCGTATAGCCACGCAACTCTTCTTTCGATAGAAATAGCTTTTTGTCGTAACAAAGTGATAAAGCGATTCGTTTTGCCTCATTTGAAAACTTTTGAAATTTACTTTTTAGTTCATTTTTATTCATAAGCTTCGGGTAAAGCATTTCAACCATTTCTCGTTTAGAATTGGCATTAAAACCTTCTACATCACCCTTTAATAGTTTTAATAGCTGCCGTCGTTCTTGAAAAAGCAATACATCCATTAAATTCATATATTATCACCGTTCTTCCTAAACTATTTGAATTTAGTATGAACGGTTTTAAGAAAACTTATAATTTATTCATTAGAGTGAATTTCGTAATTACCAAAAATGAGCCACATCACGCAACTATATATTGATCTTAGTGGTGAGAATAATGAATTATGAAATTCATTGATTAGAGTGAATTTCATAATAAACTAAATTAAGCCATATCCAACTATAAGTAGTTGCGAGCGACCTAAGGCAACTACTTATAGTTTCTTAATGGCGATAATATTGGTTTATGAAATTCATTAATTATTCAAATGAAAGAGAAATTCTTGTAAATGCGTTTTCGAAGCATCAATATTCAATGCTTTTTCTAACATTTCTTTCCCTTTTTGCCTGTAACCTGCTTCAAGCAAAACTTGTCCATATTCTTCTAAAAAGTCACTATCATGAGATAAGTTAACTGTAATTTGTTCAAATAACTTTAGAGACTCGTCACATTCGTCTAATTCCCATTTTGCCGAAGCTAAAAACCAATCAAATAATGGATCTTCTTCACCGAGTTCTTTAATATGAAGGATTAATTCTTGAAGTTCATCGTAACGCTCTTCCTTTTTAAGAAAATTACCTAACATATTAACCGCTTCAAAATTCGCGGGATTAATTGCAACTACTTTTCTTAAGTAATCTTCTCCCTCGCTAATAAAACCGTTATTAAAAGATATCCTTGCCCCTTGAACATACAATGCTTCGTTATATTCATCCATTTCAATACCCTTTTTTATAAGTTGAAGCGCTTCGTGAACTTGTCCTTCTTCCTCATAAGCTTCACTTAAATAAGGGTATACACTTGAATAACTCTCGTCCATATCAATGACAGTTTCAAATTGTTTAATCGCTACTGGGTAATCATTTAACTGAAATGCTGTATACCCGTAACCAAAATGATCATCGATAATTTTGTCACCATTCAATCCATCACGGTAATAAGTAATTGCTTCTTCAAAATAGCCTGTTGCACTGTAAGCTTCAGCTAAGCGTAAAGCAATATTCGTTCCATCTAAATCTTCATTAGAAGCTAACACTCTCTTATAATAAGGTATACTTTTTAAATAGTCTCCTCTTGCTAAGTAAAATTCTCCTAACCCAAAAAGAACGACTGGCTCATCAGGTACTTTTTTTTCTGCTATTAATAACTTTGATTCTGCTACTTCATCGAGCCCTTGCAATTGATATAAATCAGCTAATAACAACTGTGCTTGCACATAAACATGGTCATTCTCCTTAATTTCAAGAAGCATTTCAATCGCTTCATCCTCTTGATCTAAATCAATTAACAGTTCGGCCATAAAAGTATATAATTCTCCTTCGTCAGGATACAATAATATTAACTCATCCATAATTTCTTTTGCTAAATCTACTAAACCTAACTCATAATAAATTTCAGCAATTGAGTATTTCGTTTCATGATCAGCCGTCTCGTTAACTTTCTTCAATTGAGCTAACCCTTCTTCCATTTTCCCTGCTTCGATATCTTTTAATGCTTTTTTTATCCCGATATTCATTATCATTACTCCTATCTTTGAAAAGCGTAAACAGAGCTTTTCATCTTAAAAATATATTCTAATAAAAAGAAAAACCACCGAGTCTGGTGGATTTATTAATACTATCATTATAGACAATTGTCGGATTAATAATCAATGAAGAACTTTTGCTAGAGCGATAACGCCTTTAATCATCTGACAATAAAACTGTTGAAGGTTCATATGCTTCATTGATAGGTACAAATTTTTTCGGAACGATCACTTCTAGCTCCTTACCAATGCCTGGTTGGATAAAAATTGATGATCCCGCTTTTTTCACTTTCCCGTTAGCAAATACTACTTCTGGCCTTACACTCTCAAAATCTATTACAGAATGATTTAAATTTTCTTTTGAAAAAAGTAAATAATCGGCATCGCAATTTCCTTGGAGTGAACCTTTTTTAGGATATAGGCCTATGTTTAATAAAAACTGTTTTGATACAGGGGTATGTTCATTCGGGACCGAAGTCAATGTAGTTACTTTATTTGTATTTAATAAATAACTCCATTCACTTTTTATACGATTTAACTTCCTTCTAGAAACGTTGAGATTCCAGATGGGAACAATTAAAGGATGGTAAGGAAATAGTTCTTGACGAATCCATTGCCAATCAACTGAGTACATATCGTAAACTTCATTTATTTCAACAAAAATAATAGGAACTCTTAATCGACAGCACTTCCTTACTAAAGAAGTCGAAAGTTTCTTGATTGGTACCCTCGCACCGACAACGAAGTCAATGCTACTATTAATGAAGTTATGTTTAGCCTTTTTGAGTTTCGTTTGAAATTGCTTTTCATACTCAATTTCACAAGCGGTAATTAAAGTAGTACACCCAAGGTCATGTAAATGCCTCATTCTTTCTTTAAAAAAATGAAAATCGGTTATATGCATAATATCAAAATCAATCATTACATGACCTGGTGTTATAACAAACTGATCGGTATTGAGTCTCTTATGACTAAAATGGCTAAAGTGACTCGATTTATAAACAACTTTCGCGCCGTCCAATAAAAATGATTGTTTTTGCTTCTCTCCATAAAAAAGTGTAATAGCATTCTCAATTATATATTTCATTTTACCCCCTCCACACAATGTTGATCCCTTATAGACAAGCTATGATTTATAGCAAACTATTATGACTTAAAACAGGAAAAGCGGAAGCGCCTTGGGAGCTTCGACCAGCGTTGGAGGGCCAGCAACGTTTTGTCTCCTCTTCGATTCCACCTCATGGAATAGGCAAATCTTGATGGACCGAAACGCTCGAGAAGCTAGGCGATGGAGCTAGACAAAGAAAAGCAAAAAGCAAAACCACCTTGGTAAGCTTTTACTTTTCTTAGGAAGCTTTGGAAAACAACAAAAAAAGTCCTGCCGAAATCGACAGGAAAATGTGGTTGGAGTGGAGAATAGAATTCACTTCGTTGTTCAGTGATTAACTAAATACAACGAAGCTCAAAAGCTAATGTCATGCAATCACTAAATTGGGAATTGTTTATAACTATCATTATATACACTTAAATTGAATTGTCAATAAACATTCTGAAAATTTTTTATTTTAAATTAATTCGCTTAAATGATCAAAGAAATTGGGGTAAGAAACATCGATAGCCTCTACATCACTAATTTCGACTTCCTCACTTGCTACACTACCAGCAATCGCCATTGCCATACCAATCCGGTGATCGCCAAAACTTGATACTTTTCCACCAGTCAACTTTGTTGGGCCATGAATCATCATTCCGTCTTCAGTCGCCTCAATATTGGCACCAAGTTTTTTCAATTGACTAACTACCGTATCAATACGATTCGTTTCTTTAACTTTTAGCTCCTCTGCATCTTTGATAACTGTTGTCCCATTCGCTTGAGTTGCTAATACCGCAATGACCGGTATTTCATCAATTAAACGTGGAATAATTTCACCACCTATTTCAATACTTGATAATTTTGAAGTACTAATTGTTAAGTCGGCGATCTTCTCTTCATTGACCACTTTGCTATTGTTTATTTGTAAGTGAGCACCCATTCTATTTAAAACATCAATAATTCCTGTTCTAGTTTCATTCATACCTACGTTCGTTAACGTTATCGAACTATTTTTAACAATCGCTCCTGCTACTAAAAAAAATGCAGCTGATGAAATATCTCCAGGAACTAGTACATGTTGAGCTTTAAGCGTTTGCGGTCCACGAACTGAAACAGTCGTGTTATCTTCTTTTAGTTCAACACCAAAGGCTGTTAACATGCGCTCGGTATGATCTCGTGACTTGAACGGTTCAGTCACTGAAGTTAACCCTTTACTTTGTAATCCAGCAAGTAAAATCGCTGACTTTACTTGCGCACTAGCTACAGGGGATTCGTAGGTAATCCCGTTCGTTTCACCACCTCGAACAGCTAACGGTGTATAGTTTCCTTCTCCACGTCCATCGATCTTTGCTCCCATTGCTTTCAGTGGATCAGTTACTCTTGCCATTGGCCTTTTCCCTATAGATTCATCACCGATGACAACGGAA
Source organism: Anaerobacillus sp. (assembly GCA_007120055.1). Next base: position 5,474 of record SKOL01000529.1, on the reverse strand, counting down.
TGAAACGGCCTTGTCCCTAAAACACCTAACATTAGACGAGTCGTCGTCCCTGAATTACCAACATCTAGTATTTCGCTTGGCTCTTTTAACCCTTCCCAACCATTTCCGTAAACAGTTACTTCATCCCCACTTCTTTCAATCTGAACCCCTAGTTTACGAAAACAAGAAATTGTACTTAAACAATCTGCCCCTGGTAAGAAACCTTCAATGGTTGTCTTACCATTTGCAATGGCACCAAACATGACAGCTCGGTGAGAAATTGACTTATCTCCTGGAACTTTAATAGATCCATTTAAACTTTGAACCGGCGATACTACTTTCTTTATCATCATTTATCCTCCTCTTATTATGAACTGATGTAAGCTTCGTATAAATTGTTGGTTAAGCACGCTAAAGCCCTATCTCGATCCTGATCAGATCGCAAACTTAAACGTAAAACCCCCATTATATCTTCGCGTGTCTCTAATATTCGAATATTGGTAATACTTATGCCTTCTTTAGCTAGTATCCCGGTAACATCAGAAATAACACCAGGGTGATCAGGTACGTCAACAAATAAATCATAAAAAGAGGGAATGGCACCTTTTTGCCGTGTCGGTAATCCGTCTCGAAATTTTTTTGCCGTTTCAAAATATTGATAAATATCTTTTTCATCAGCAGTTTCAATAATTCCCTTTACTCGTTCCATTTCAGTTTGCCAATTCGTTAAAAGGGAAAGGACTGTTTGTTTATTATGAACTAGAATATCACGCCACATCACAGGGCTAGCAGATGCTATTCTCGTTATATCTCGAAAGCCTCCTGCTGCTAATTGCAATAGCATTGGTTCTTCTTTCTCTAATTTACTAACTTGATGAACTAAACTAGCAGCGATTAAATGCGGAAAATGACTGATGACACCTGCAAGTTTGTCGTGCTGTTCTGGTGACATTTCAATAAACTTTGCTTTCGTTCCTTTTAACCAATTTTGTAAATGAATGATTTTATTCATTTCTGTTTCACTAGCCGGTGTTAATATGTAAAAAGCATTTTCGAACAAATGTGATTTTGCAGCTTCAACCCCTGTTTTATGAGAGCCAGCCATAGGATGTCCACCAATAAATGTGACATCTTTTTCTGCAAATAATTTCGCCTTATTGACGATTTTTTCTTTCGTACTACCTACATCTGTAATAATTGCAGAAGGTTTTAAATCATAATTTACTAATTCCAAAATAAGTTCTTCTGTTTTAGAAACAGGAGTTGCGACAATAATGAGGTCTGCATCTTTAACTCCCGTTTCGATCGTGTCAGCTACCTCATCGATGACACGTAATGACTTTGCCACTTTTAGTTGATTTTCATTTATATCATAGCCATACACTTGACAGTTTTGATGTTCTTCTTTTATCGCTAAGGCGATTGACCCACCAATCAAACCTAAACCGATAATAAATACTTTACGATTATCCAATGAAGACTGACTCTCCTTTCAAACGAAAAGCAGAAGCGCCTTGGTCACGAGCGAAAGGCACTGGAAGCCCTTTGACTGAAGCCGCTTTTTGGCTTCAGAAAATGACTGAAGTGACCGAGCTCGTAGGCGCTGAAGCTAGACAGCTTTCAAATTTTTTTATACTTCTTATCTTTTCTTCAAGAAAAGCGCAAAGCGCCTAACCTAAGTAATTTGTTAATTCATTAATGATTGCCTCGTTTTGCTCAAAGCTTCCGATTGTAATTCTTATAAATGTCGGAACCCCTAATGCTTCGCCAGATCGAACGATGAAACCACATTTTAGTAAATGATTAAAAACGTCATTTCCAGGTCTCAAACAGTCGATTAAAATAAAGTTCCCTTGTGAAGGGTAGTATGGTAAGTTCATCTCATCACAAAACTGATAAAATTGCTCTAAGCCCTCTCGGTTTTTATTTTTGCAGTTTTCGATGAAATCTTGATCACCAAGAGCAGCGGTCGCCGCAACTTGAGCAAGCATCGTTGTATTGAAAGGCTCTCTTGCCGGATCGATTTTTGCAATTAATCTCTCGTTAGCAACGCCATAACCGATTCGTAACGAAGCAAGTCCATACGCCTTTGAGAAAGTACGTAAAACCATTAAATTTTCATATTCCTCAAGAAGAGGTAACGTATTAGGATAGTCCTCGGCTACAACATATTCAAAATAAGCCTCATCACTAACAACAAGGACATCTTTAGGAACTTTTGCTAAAAACCGTTTAAATTCCGTTTCATTTACGTACGTCCCTGAAGGATTATTTGGGTTACAAACCCACACTATTTTAGTATTTTCATCAATTTGCTCTAACATCGCATCCAAATCATGAATACCATCTTGCAAGAGAACTTCGCGAACTTCAGCGCCTTCTATTACCGCATTATGCTTATACTGTGGAAACGACGGTACAGCACAAACCGTATTTGTACCTTCCTCTAATAGAGCTCTACATAAAATTAGGATCACTTCGTCTGAACCATTCCCAAAAATGAGCTCGGTTTCCTTTACTTCTATATGATTAGCAACATCGCGACGTATAGTAGCCGCATAACCGTCTGGATAAATTGCTAGTTTGTCTAAAACTCCTTCAATCGCTCCTTTAACAGACGGTGAGCATCCAAATGGGTTTTCATTAGAAGCCAGTTTAATAACATTTTTTAACCCAAACTCTTCTTTTACCTCTTCAATAGGCTTACCAGGTTTATATGGAGATAACCCTTCAAGTTGTTTTTTCACTTTCATCATTTAACACCCCAATCCACTAAAGCTTTTTACTATATTTCTATATATCTTATTACGAAATGAGAGATTGTACAAATGTTTTTATGTCTAAAAACACTTTTTGTCTCGTTTCATTATTTAATATTTCAGTATTTTTAGATTCTATCATTTTTACTAACGCACTACCAACAATAATTCCGTCACAATAAGGTTTTAATTGCTTTATTTGTTCCCTACTAGAAATACCAAAACCTACAGCGACAGGGGCTTTGCTATGTTTCTTTACTTCTTGTAAAAATTCATAAATATTTTCATCGAAGTTATTCCTCACTCCTGTTACCCCTAATGAAGATACACAATACAAAAATCCATTTGCTGAAGTTGCAATTTGTTCGATTCTTTGATTAGAAGTAGGTGCAACTAAAGATATAAGGGGCCTACTTTCATCGTCACAACGCTTAGCAAATGTTCTACTTTCTTCGTAAGGTAAGTCCGGAATAAGGATGCCGTCAATATCCTGCTCTTTCATTAACCTTAAAACGTTTTCTTCCCCGAGTTGTAACACTGGATTATAATAAGTGAAAATAATTACTGGAATTGTCAAACCTCTGTTGCGCATTTCGCGAACGAGTTCCATTGCTTTTTTTAAATTCATCCCCTGTTCAAGTGCTCTTATGGCCGCACGCTGAATAACCGGGCCATCTGCTAAAGGGTCGGAATACGGCACACCTAGCTCTAATATATTTGCGCCACTTTCTTCAAGTGATAATGCTAATTCAACCGTAAAATCAGGAGTCGGGTCTCCTGCCATAATAAATGGAATAAATAATGTTTCATTAGCCTTTTTAATTGTTTGAAGTCTCGTATTACTCATTAGCCACTCCCCCGATCGTATTCATTAACGTATGCACGTCTTTATCGCCCCTACCAGATAAGCAAACTAAAATTGATTGGTCAGGTGATAAACTTTCTGCTTTCTTAAAAGCTTGTGCTAATGCGTGAGCACTTTCTATCGCCGGTATAATTCCTTCTAAACGAGATAACAATTGTAACGCCTCTATTGCTTCATCATCGGTAACACTTTCATAGCTCACCCTTCCAATATCTTTTAAATGAGCATGCTCTGGACCAATTCCCGGATAATCTAGGCCTGCCGAGATCGAGTGTGGCTCAATAATTTGTCCATCTTCGGTTTGCAACAAATACGTCAACGAACCGTGAATAACTCCTTTACTGCCTTTTGTTAAAGTTGCTGCATGTAAATTTGTATCGACTCCTTTACCCGCTGCTTCAACTCCAGTTAAGTTAACATCCTCCTCTATAAATGGATAAAACATCCCCATCGCATTACTGCCTCCTCCTACACAGGCAATAATTTCATTTGGAAGTTCACCTTTTAATGATAAAAATTGTTGCTTAGCTTCATCACCGATCACCCGTTGGAAGTCACGAACGATTTGTGGATAAGGATGAGGGCCAACGACAGAACCGATTAAATAAAAAGTATCAGTAACATTTGTAACCCAATAACGAATCGCTTCATTTGTTGCATCTTTTAATGTCCGACTTCCACTACTAACCGGTATTACTTCAGCGCCTAAAAGCTCCATTCGAAAAACATTTAATCTCTGCCTATCGATATCTTTTTCTCCCATAAATATTTTACATTGCAAGCCGAACTTTGCGGCAACCGTTGCTGCGGCTACTCCGTGCTGACCTGCACCAGTTTCAGCGATAATTTTTTTCTTGCCCATTCTTTTAGCAAGTAACGCTTGCCCAATGGCATTGTTAATTTTATGAGCACCAGTATGATTCAAATCTTCTCGTTTCAAGTAAATTTTCGCACCTTGAAAATGATGAGTCACGTTTTCAGCATACGTTAACGCCGTTGGACGTCCTGAGTATAGTTTTAATTGCTCAATATATTCTTTTTTAAAAACTTCATCTGACATCGCTTCTTTAAACGCTTCTTGCAATTCGTTTAAAGCATACATTAACGTTTCTGGTACAAATTTACCACCGAATTCACCGAATCGCCCGTTTTCATCTGGGAATTGATATTTCATACAAATAACCTCTCCTCAAATTGTTTCTTTATTTTTTCAGATTTTCTACCACTTACTTCAATTCCACTAGATAAATCAATACCACCTGGATCATATTGAAGAAGTTCATTGATCGTACTAACATTGATGCCCCCAGCAATAAAGCAAGGCACTTTTTGTTTTTCAGCTTCTCTTTTATAAGCAGGAATCGCGGACCAGTCAAAAGTAACTCCAGTTCCACCTCTTACACCTTTAACTTTACTGTCAATGACATAGCCATCAACAACACCCTCATACTGTTTCATCAAATTTATTGCGGCCTCGGAGTGGTGGATAACTTTCCACACTTTCTGTTTAAAAGCTGCTTTTAAAGCTAAAATTTCCTCCACTGTTTCTTCACCATGACATTGAATAACGTCTAATGCTATGTTTTCAACAGCTAATTGTATTTGATCGATAGGAGCATTAACAAAAACACCAACAAGCTTTTGCGAAACTTCTACCTTACTCAACCACTCCTTTACTTCACTAGGAGTAACACAACGTTTACTTTCTGCAAACACAAAACCTAAATAATGAGCACTACTATTCGTGGCGACTTTAATATCTTCTAAACTATGGTTTCCACAATATTTAAGCAAAGGTACTCGTTTCATTCTTGCTTTCTCCAAATAAAGTTTTTATACCTAACTGTGGAGTTTGTGCTCTCATCAATGTT
>SKOL01000217.1 GCA_007120055.1 Anaerobacillus sp. | reverse complement strand
GTGTATCAAATTTCTTACCGGATGGTAGGAAATGTTCATGAGGCACAAGATATTGCCCAAGAGTCTTTTTTGCGGGCTTATGTGAACATTGATACTTATGATGAGAATAGGAAGTTTTCAACTTGGTTGTTTCGAATAGTCACGAATCTTTCCATCGATCGTTTACGAAAGAAAAAACCTGATTTTTATTTAGAGCAGCACATAGAAGGGACAGAAGGATTGACATTATCGTCGCAAATTGCTGCTACCGAAGAACTTCCCGAAGATCAAGTCATCACTCATGAACTACAGCACTGGATACAAGAAGAGATCTTAAATTTACCTTTAAAATATCGTTCTGCGATTATACTAAAGTATATCGAAGACTTATCATTAAAAGAAATTAGTGAAATATTAGATATTCCTGTAGCAACGGTAAAGACGAGAATTCATAGAGGTAGAGAAGCACTTAGAAAGAAATTAAGTAGTAAATAAAGGAGAGAATAAAATGAAATGTGATAAAGAAATAGTCTCCTTGATGCATAAGTATTTAGATGAAGAATTAACTGAACAGGAACGAATAATTTTAAACAAACATTTAAATTTGTGTGAAGCTTGCAATAAACATATGAGCGAGCTAAAGAAATCCATAGCCTTTGTTCAAAGCTCTTCTCACATTGAGGCGCCTGCAAATCTGACCGAACTAGTGATGAGTCAGTTACCAGAACAAAAACGGTCTGTAAATTGGAAGCGTTGGATGAAGAGGCACCCTGCCTTAGTTGCTGCTTCTATTTTTATCTTTTTAATGGCGACAAGTATGTTTTCGGTTTGGATTGATGGTGGAAATGAACTAACAGTTTCAGGTGAAGCAAATTTATTAATTGATAAAGAAAAAAATCTAGTCGTAGTCCCTAAAGGGGAAGTAGTTAATAGTGATTTAGTCATAAAGAATGGTGGTTTACAAGTGGAAGGGCAAGTTAATGGAAATGTGACTGTTATTAATGGAGAAAAATATATGGCGCAAGCTGGTAATGTTGCTGGTGATATCGAAGAAATAAATAAAGGATTAGAATGGTTTTGGTACAATGTTAAATCTTTCTTTTCTGATGTTATCAACGTTTTTGAAAAATAAAAAAGTGAGAGTCTATTTGAATTTTTTATCCGAAAAACGTAAAAGAAAACTCGTCAAAGGGCGAGTTTTTCTAATTAATGAATTTCATAATCCATTATTTTCGCCACTAAGATCAATATATAGTTGCGTCAAAACCATTCGCAAACTATATATTGCGTGATGTGGCTCATTTTAAGTGATTATGAAATTCACTCAATAGATAAGAAATTATATATTTTTTGAAGTTGGAAAGGTGTCTAGCTCCAAGACACTTCACTGACCAAGACGCTTCGTATTTCTTACTATAAATAGAAAATATTGTTTATACTATAAAGTAAGCCTTGAAATTATTTTATAAATTTATAGAAACGGGTATTAAATGGTTAAATGGGACTATCACATATATAGGTTACTGATATACAGTTAAGCATATGATATAATTAAAAAGTTAAGCCTCATGATAAACTACGATTGTTTGGAGGAAAAAAAGATGTTACCCGAAGATATACAACTTCTTAATATACTAAGAATCGCAGTAGATATTCTACTCGTTACATTTGTTATATATAAACTTATAATGATTATTCGTGGTACACGAGCAGTGCAGCTACTTAAAGGAATTATCGTTATTTTAGCGGTATGGTTCTTAAGTGGATATCTAGGTTTACATACACTTAGGTGGATTATGTCTCAGGCTGTGATTTATGGGTTACTAGCCATTATTATTATTTTCCAACCTGAATTAAGGAGAGCTTTAGAGCAATTAGGTAGAGGTAAATTTATATCTCGAAGTAGTTCCATTGATGATGAAGAAATGGAGAAAACGATTGATGAAATCGTTAAAGCTTCTATATATATGGGAAAGCGTCGGATTGGTGCATTAATGTCAATTGAACGAGAGACTGGTATGAATGATTATATTGAAACAGGAATTTCTGTGAAAGGGAAGCTTACTTCTGAGTTGCTAATTAACATTTTTATACCGAATACACCTCTTCATGATGGTGCTGTGATTATCAAAAATCAACAAATTATGGCTGCAGGCTGTTATTTACCTTTATCTGAAGATCCGTTTATTTCTAAGGAATTAGGAACTAGGCACCGAGCTGCACTTGGGATTAGTGAAGTAACCGACTGTATAACGGTGGCTGTTTCAGAAGAGACAGGAAGTATATCTGTGACTAAAAATGGAGAGATCCATAGAGACCTAGATGAAGAAGCTTTAAAAGAAATTTTAATGCAAGAATTAGTAACGGCGATGAAAGCGAACTCAACTTCTCTTTGGCAGTGGGGAGGGAAGAAAAATGGATAAATTGTATAATAACCCCTGGTTTGTGAAAATAACTTCTTTTTTTATTGCTGTTATGCTGTTTGCTGTAGTGAATTACGATAATGTGAACAACCAGCCAGGTGTTTTACCAACGATTACTAATGCATCAAAAACATTAGAAGAAGTCCCTTTACATGTACATTACGATGAAGATCAATATGCAATTACAGAAATTCCAGAGAATGTAACGGTCCATTTAAGGGGGCCACAAAACTTCCTTAATATTTTACAAATTCGACCAACATATGAAGTATATATTGATTTGCGTGATCTAGGACCTGGAAGTCATAATGTTACTGTTGAACATCGAAATTTTCCGAATGAATTGAACGTGAACATTGTTCCACAAACGGTTAGAGTAACTATAGAAGAAAAACGAACGATCTCTTTACCAGTAGAAATCGACTTAATCAATAAAAATGCAATAAATGAGGGCTATAGTGTTGGAGAGCCTGTCGTAAATCCAATCAATGTTGAGATTACTGCCGCAGAGAGCATTTTAAATCATGTAGCGTTTGCGAAAGGTTTTGTTGACCTTGAAGGGGTTAAGCGAACGGTTGAAACGAGTGTTGCAGTGAAAGTTTACGACCAACAAGGTAATGAATTACACCTTGATGTTAATCCAACAGTCGTTGACGTAAAAATACCAATTACAAGTCCTAATAAAGATGTGCCATTAAAGGTAAATCGACTAGGAGAACTGCCAGAAGGATTAAGTATTCGTTCAATAACTACTGACCCTAAAGAAGTAACAATCTATGCTCCGAAAGATATCTTAAATGAAATTTCATATATCGATGGATTAAATATAGATTTATCGACAATTACGGAAAATACAATATTTGAAGTGGAAATTCCAGTTCCAGAAGGAGTCGAAGAGGTTTCTCCATCTACCGTTGATGTAGTTGTAGAAGTTGATTTAGAAGAGCAGCTCGAAGTTGATAATTTAGTGATTGAGGTCATAGGATTAACAGAACAAATGGAGGTTTCCTTTGTAGAGCCTGAAGAAGGATTCGTCACGCTTACGGCAAAAGGTTCTCCAAATTCCATAGATCAATTACAAAAAGAAGATATTGTAGTTTATATAGATGTAAGTCAATTATCAGTCGGTGAGCATGAGGTTCCCCTTCAAATAAGCGGACCACAGAATGTTACATTTGGAAACGAAGAAACAAATGTAACGATTATCGTATCAGAAGTGTTAAATGCAAGTGGTGAAGATGAGAGTAGTGAAAGTGAAGAGTTAGATGATGAAACGACAACTAATTGACTAGAGAATATTGGCTTGTAAATTTAAGGAGAGATATTAAAATGGGAAAATATTTTGGAACAGATGGTGTCAGGGGAGTTGCTAATACAGAATTAACACCGGAACTTGCTTTTAAACTTGGGAGATTTGGTGGCTATGTTTTAACGAAAAATAGTGGTGAAAAACCAAAAGTACTAATCGGAAGAGATACACGAATTTCTGGACATATGCTAGAAGGAGCTTTAGTCGCTGGCTTACTATCGATAGGTGCAGAAGTAATGCGTTTAGGGGTTATTTCAACTCCAGGAGTGTCTTTTTTAACAAAAGCATTAAGTGCACATGCAGGTGTAATGATTTCAGCATCGCATAATCCTGTTGAGGATAACGGAATTAAATTTTTTGGCCCAGATGGATTTAAACTATTAGATGTTCAAGAAGCAGAAATTGAAAATCTACTAGATGAGACACAAGACCAACTTCCACGACCGGTTGGTGACGGTGTTGGTCAAGTAAATGACTACTTTGAAGGTGCTCAGAAGTATTTACAATTTTTAAAACAAACCGTTGAAGAAGACTTTTCAGGGATGCATATAGCCCTAGATTGTGCTCATGGAGCAGCTTCTTCGATCGCACCACATTTATTTGCTGATTTAGAAGCAGACATATCCACGATCGGTACAAATCCGAATGGCTCTAATATAAATGACGGAGTTGGTTCAACACACCCTGAGAAGTTAGCGGAAGTTGTTGTTGAAAAAGGAGCACATATCGGCTTAGCATTTGATGGTGATGCGGATCGTTTAATTGCAATTGATGAAACAGGAAATATCGTCGATGGTGATAAAATTATGTACATTTGTGCGAAATACTTTAAAGGAAAAGGTAAGCTTAAACATGATACTGTAGTTTCCACAGTAATGAGTAACTTGGGCTTTTATAAAGCTCTTGAAAAAGAAGAGATTGCTACGAAGCAAACGGCAGTAGGCGATCGTTACGTAATGGAAGAAATGAGAAAAGGCGGTTATAATTTAGGTGGAGAGCAATCTGGGCATATTATCTTTTTAGATTATAATACGACTGGGGATGGATTACTTTCAGCATTACAATTAGTAAACATTATGAAAGTAACTGGTAAACCATTATCTGAACTTGCATCAGAGTTAGAAACATATCCGCAAAAATTAGTAAACGTAAAAGTACAAAATAAGGAAGATTTACTTACAAATCAAGTCATTGCTGATGAAATACGTCGTGTAGAAGGAGTAATGGCCGGCAATGGGCGCATATTAGTGCGACCTTCTGGAACAGAGCCACTTGTACGAGTAATGGCTGAGGCTCCTACAATGGAACTTTGTGAGCAGTACGTAGAAGAAATCGTTAATATAGTAAAAGAAGAATTGGGATCATTATAACTCGTGAACCTTTTATGCACAGTTAGCACTATTTAGGTGCGCTGTGCATATTTTTATATTATAGCAACTTTTTGTTGCTTGGAAAAATTTAGTCAAAATTACTAATTGACGGTTTTTGTTTGGATGTAGTATGATTAATCTTGATTTTAAGAAAGAGAGGAGGAACGGACAACATATAATGGAAAGCGCCTGAACTATTCTAATGGACGGGAAAGCTAGAATAGTTGACGAGGAAGAGGTTTATCGAGGAAATCGGCGGATGCCTCTCGGTTGCTACACCACAATCGTAAGCTTTAGTGAAAAACAAGAAGGTGACTTCTTGAACAAAGGCTAAAGCAATGGTGTTCTGCGAAGAAAATAATGTAAAGAGTGGGGCAAGAAGCCCCAAGGTTAATAAGCACTTGGAATAATAAAATCATTAAATAGGACTGCTCATTTATTTAGCTGTACTATTGAAATGCATTTTTCTTGCCTCACATAGGGAGGAATATAAATTATGTGCGGAATCGTTGGTTATATCGGTAATCAAGATGCAAAGGAAATTTTACTAAGAGGATTAGAGAAGTTAGAATATAGAGGCTATGATTCAGCTGGAATTGCCATTGCCAATGGAAATGGAGTTCACTTATATAAAGAAAAAGGGCGAATTGCTGACTTAAGAAAAACGGTTGATGAAAATGAAGCAGGAACTGCAGGAATTGGTCATACACGTTGGGCGACACATGGTCCACCTAGCCAAGAAAATGCCCACCCTCACCAAAGTGAAACACATCGTTTTACGTTAGTTCATAACGGTGTTATTGAAAACTATGAAAGCCTCCAGCGTGAGTATTTAAATGGTGTTCATTTCACAAGTGACACAGATACAGAAATTATTGTGCAACTTATTGAGCGCTTCGTTCGCGATGGTTTGGAAGTAGAAGAAGCATTTCGTAAAACTCTTTCTTTACTAAAAGGATCATATGCTACAGCTTTAATCGATAAAGAAAATACCGACACAATTTATGTAGGTAAAAATAAAAGTCCATTACTAGTAGGTAAAGGTGATGACGTTAATGTCATTGCAAGTGACGCAATGGCAATGCTTCAAGTAACCAATGAGTTCATTGAACTTATGGATGAAGAGATTGTTATCGTTACTCGTGAATCAATTACGATTAAAACATTAACTGGTGAAAAGGTTGAACGTAAATCTTATATTGCTGAGCTAGATGCTAGTGATATTGAAAAAGGTACGTATCCGCACTATATGTTAAAAGAAATAGATGAACAGCCTCTAGTCATTCGTAACATTATTTCTAAATATCAAAAAGAAAATGGCGAAATTAAATTAGATGAAGATATTCGAAAAGCAATGCAAGCAGCAGATCGTATTTATATTATTGCTGCTGGTACGAGTTACCATGCGGGTCTTGTTGGGAAGCAGCTTATTGAAAGTATTGCGAAAAAACCAGTAGAAACGCATATTGCTAGTGAATTTCTTTATAACATGCCGTTAGTATCAGAAAAACCACTCTTTATATTTATTTCACAAAGCGGTGAAACAGCAGATAGCCGCGGTGTTTTAGTTAATGTGAAAAAGTTAGGTTATCCAGCTTTAACGATTACAAACGTTCCAGGTTCAACTTTATCACGTGAAGCAGATTTTACACTTCATACGTATGCTGGGCCAGAAATTGCCGTCGCTAGTACAAAAGCATATACTGCACAAATGGCGGTATTAGCTATTCTTGCAGTTGATACAGCGAAAGCTCGTGGACTTACGCTAGATTTTGATCCAATAAAAGAATTAAGTATTGTTGGAACTGTAATGGAAACGTTATGTGACCAAAAAGAAGCGCTAGAAAAAATTGCTCGCGAATATTTAAGTGTTACTCGTAACTGTTTCTTTATCGGTCGTGCTTCTGATTATTATGTAGGTCTAGAAGGTGCTTTAAAGCTAAAAGAGATCTCTTACATTCAAGCAGAAGGCTTTGCTGGTGGAGAGTTAAAGCACGGTACAATTGCTTTAATTGAAGAAGGAACACCTGTTATTGCTTTAGCAACACAAAAACATGTGAACTTAAGTATTCGTGGAAATGTAAAGGAAGTTGCAGCTCGTGGTGCAAATCCTTGTATCATTAGCTTAGAAGGCTTAAATGCGGAAAATGATGCATTTGTACTTCCGAAAGTACACGATTATTTAACTCCACTTGTAGCTGTAATTCCGCTACAATTAATCTCATACTACGCAGCTCTTCATAGAGGCTGTGACGTAGATAAGCCAAGAAATTTGGCTAAAAGTGTAACTGTAGAATAGAAAAAAACATCGGAAGGTAAAATCCTTTCGATGTTTTTTCTATATATTTAGCAAAACGAGCCTCTATAAAAGTCGCTTTAGTGTGTGCATGCGGTTAATCGATCGATATTGATCGCATTTCCCTTAGGCATTTATGAAAATGCTTGAAATCCAAGAACGAAATGGACAAATGAAAATACAAATACCATAAGTAAGAAACCGATAATTAAGCCTCTTATTGCTTCTTTGACTATATAGTCATCTTTATTTTTTATATCTTTATCCATGAAATGTCCTCCTACATTAATTTTCTTATTAAAATATTTTGCACACTATTAACATTTTTATACAAAACCCTTACGATGCAAGGCCCGTAACTATTCAAAATGTAAAAGGAGGGTGATTTCCTTCTCTTCGCTTTAAACTTCTATCGAATTTTAGAGGCTTGTTCAGAAAATCACCCTCCTTTTAACCGGGTTAACGAAACCTAACAAAAGTAAACGAAACTAAACAAAAAAGGTTGTATTTGGCATGGGAATAAGTTATTTTTAAATAAAAGTACTACTAATGAAAGGGTCTAACGACGATGAATGATACTACTTATACACCAGATGAAATTGCAAAAATGTTTAAAATTTCTAAGCACACGGTTTATGAGCTCATAAAAAGGGGTGAGCTACACGCTTTTAAAGTCGGGAATAAAATGAGAATTAATCCTGAAGAAGTAGAACGCTATAAAAATAGTATGCAAGCTTATCAAACAAAAACAAATCAGTCATTAGCTTCAAATCCCTCTTATAAATCAACGATTCGACTAACAGGTAGCCATGATTTTTTAGTTGAGCAATTAACAAAGTATGTTAGTCAACATACCGATATCCAGCTTCAACCAACGTATATCGGTAGTCTTGAAGGTTTGATGATGGTTTATCGGGGAACTGCTGATGTGGCTGCTGTTCACCTTCTTGACCCTACGTCAAAAGAGTATAACATTCCGTTTATTAAGCAACTTTTTGTCCATGAAAAAATATCTGTAATTAGCTTAGCTTCAAGGGAACAAGGTTTTATTGTTGCGAAAGGAAACCCGAAAAAGATTACTTCATTTGGAGATTTAACGAGAAAAGATATAACGTTAGTTAATCGTCAAAAAGGTTCGGGAACACGCTTTTTATTAGATGCCTTTTTAGCGCAGCATGAAATAAAACCTCATGAAATTAAAGGCTACGATACGGAGGAATGGAACCACTTATCAACGGCTTCTTACATAAGTAGAGGTAGTGCAGATGTTGGTTTTGGAATTAGATCCGCCGCTGAACAATTGGGATTGGACTTTATTCCGGTTACAGAAGAGC
>SKOL01000734.1 GCA_007120055.1 Anaerobacillus sp. | reverse complement strand
TCATCACCGGTCCCCCTTTGTAGTGATAACCTTCACAGTAGTTTTCCTTTTTACTTGTTAATGAAGGGCTTCCGTTAACAGCCTTCTCCATATTTGCATAACACTCCCGCATTGCTTCACTATCTGAGTTGTAATCGTGAATCGTTAGGATATCAGTTATCGTATGCTCCCAGCCGTCATTACCAACGATCAAACGTGAGAAATCCATTGCTTTTACCATATAGTAAAGTGCATTCACAAAGTTTTGCTGTTCTTTGTTTTTATATACTTCATTGATTCCCCATGATTCATTAAGCAACGTATAAACAATAACACTTGGATGATTGAAATGTTTCTTAATTAACCCTTTCATTTCCTGGATAGTATTTTCCATCGCACGATCGTTAAATTCAAAAGCACTCGGCATCTCAGCCCACATCACAAGTCCTAATGTATCGCATAAATACATATAACGATTATCAGCAATTTTCTGATGCTTTCGTACACCATTAAAACCCATTTCCTTCACTTTATATAAATCTGATTTAATATTTTCCACAGATTTAGGTGTCATGAGACCGTTCTCATAATAACCTTGATCTAAAATAAGTTTTTGGTAAAACTCCTTATTGTTTAAAAGAATTTTTTGCCCTTTCATGCTAATTTTTCTCATTCCAAAATAGCTTTTGACGATATCTTTTACTTCATCTTGAGCGCTTAGTGTGAAGGTAATGTCGTATAAGTTTGGCGTATCAGGCGTCCAATATTCAACGCGAAAGTCTGGTGTTTCTGCACTTACATCGATTGAAAGTCGAGCTCTGTTATTTATAACGCTTACACCACTTTTTCTAATAAATTCACCGTTAAAGTAAATTTCTGCTTCTAAATAGCCTTTTTTCACTTCACCGTCTAGGTAAGCGTCAATCTCTATTTTTGATGTGTCAATATTAGGGTTCATTTTAACGTTTTCAATAAAATAATCATTGACTGTTTCGATCCAAACTGACTGCCAAATCCCCGTTGTTCTTGTGTACCAACACAAGAAATTATCTTCTTTCCAAGATTGCTTTCCAATTGGCTGCTCACAACTATTTCTATCTTCTACTCGTACAACTATTTCATTTTCACCTGCTAAAATCTCATTTGTAATTTCAAATTGAAATGGTACGTGACCGCCACGGTGACTTCCTATAAACTGTCCATTCACCCATAATTTAGTTTCGTAATCAGCTGCTTCAAAATGGATGATTGTCCGTTCCCCTTCAATCTTACTGCATAGAAATGACCGTTTATACCAAACAATTTCATGCTTTATTGAGTCTTCAACACCTGAGTTTTCACTTTGATAACAAAACGGAACTTCAATTTTTTTAGAGAACGCTTTCTTTTCAAACCAACGTTCAACTTCACCGATATTTTTATCATCAAATTCAAATTCCCATTCACCATTTAAATTCAACCAGTTATCTCTGACAAATTGTGGCCTCGGATAATGTAACTTCAAATCCTTTTCTAGTAACATAATTAGTCCCCTTTCTTAGCGCAAAACTTCCAAATAAAAGAATAATAAACTTAGTGAATGTCATAACCCTTATTTAACGCCACTAGAATCCTACAATAGTTGAGTTAAATCGTTTTCAAATAAATGTAGATTGATGTGGCTTGTTTATTGGAGTTATGCAATTCACTTCACTTAACTGATAGTTTTATATGAAGTAACCTTTCAAAACGAAAAAGTTTTATAAAACAATCTATAAAAAAACTAACTTCTTTAAATTTATATTTTTATTATTACATGTTTTATAGTTTTATTTCAAGTATTATTGTTATAAAAATTAAAAAATTTTATAAAAAATAATGCCGCCCATTTCAATTGGACAATTCGCCCTTAAAATAAGAGGAGTTAAGAACTGTTTCCCAACTTTCTAAGTACTTGAAGGAACAGCGCAGAAAATAGACGCATCTTCCAGTGTCAATTCTAGTATTTTCAGCTTTATATAATACCGCCTTTTATTCTAAATTTACTTTTAATAATTATAAAACATATAACCTCAAAAAACCTTACTAGCAAAAAACGACTAGTAAGGTTTTTATCATTTATGAAGGAACATCTCCTTAGCTTTTAACCATTCACAGTTTTTATATTACTCCCCTAAACCGCCTTTAATAACTTCCTCAATCGCTTGCATTGCAGCTTCGGCATCTGTACCTTCACTTGAGATCGTAATTTCTGCTCCTTGAGCTACACCTAAAGACATCACGCCCATAATTGATTTTAAATTAACAGATTTTCCGTTATACGTTAATAAACTTTCCGCATCAAATTGAGTTGCTTTGTTCACTATTTGTGTCGCAGGTCTTGCATGAAGACCTGCTTCTGCCGTAATTTTAAATGTTTTTTCTAACATGAAATACACTCCTAAAAATAGATTTTTTATACAAATCCACATGCAGGGACTCTGCCACCAAATTGAATGTAGATGTCGGTCGCTTTTAAAGAATATTATTCTTTTGCGTCTTTTTTCCAGAAACCTAACATGAGAGCGGTAACCGCTGCACCAATTAAGATGGCTACGATATACATTAACGGGTTACCATTGACTAACGGGATAACGAACATACCACCGTGTGGAGCAGGTAAACCGATACCAAACATCATTGTTAATGCTCCAGCGACTGCTGAACCGACAACGATCGAAGGTATAACACGTCCTGGATCTGCGGCTGCGAATGGAATCGCACCTTCGGTAATAAACGATGCACCCATAATATAGTTTGTTTTCCCTGCTTCTTTTTCTGATTTCGTAAACTTCTGCTTAAAGAATGTAGTTGCTAAAGCAATTCCTAGTGGTGGTACCATTCCACCAGCCATAACAGCTGCGTGTGGAGCTAAGTTCCCAGCATCAATCATTGCAATACCGAATGTAAATGCTGCTTTATTGATCGGTCCACCCATATCAATCGCCATCATTCCGCCTAAAATTAATCCAAGGAATAATAGGTTCCCTGTACCCATTCCACCTAACCAATTTTCCATGCCTGTATTTAAGGCAACCACTGGTTCAATAATGATAAATAACATTATGAGACCCGTAATTAAAATCCCAAATACCGGATAAAGTAAAACAGGCTTTATACCTTCTAACGACTTTGGGAGTCCACTAAATGCTTTTCTTAAACCTAATACAACATAACCTGCTAAGAAACCAGCAATTAAACCACCTAGAAATCCCGCTTCACCACTAGCAGCCATAAGTCCACCGACCATACCTGGGGCAAAACCTGGACGGTTCGCAATACTCATCGCAATAAAACCAGCTAATACTGGGATCATTAAGCCAAATGCATTACCGCCACCAATGGTCATTAACGCTTCTGCAATCGGGTGGTAACTTGGATGATCAGGGTCGAACGCTTCAATACCGAAAATAAATGATAGTGCGATTAAAATACCACCACCAACAACGAACGGAAGCATGTTTGATACACCGCTCATAATGTGTTTATAAAAACCTGACTTTCCTTTGCTTCCTGATTCTTCTTTTTTGCTACTTGATCCAGTAGCTTTATAAACTGGTGCTTCTTGTTTACCTGCTTTATTAATTAGTTCTTCTGTCTTACGGATTCCGTCCGCAACAGGAACTTGGATCACATGTTTTCCATCAAAACGGTCCATCTCTACTGCTGTATCTGCAGCTACAATAATCGCTACTGCCTCTTTAATTTCCGAAGCTGTCAGTTCATTTTCAACGCCACTAGAACCATTCGTTTCGACTTTAATATCAAATCCTAATTCTTTTGCTTTCGCTTTCAACGAATCTGCCGCCATAAATGTATGGGCAATCCCTGTTGGACAAGCTGTAACCGCTAATATTTTTCCTTTTGTTGAGCTTGTCGTTTCTTCTTCAACTTGATCCTCTGCTTCTTTTTCGTTAATTGCTGAAATCACCTCATCTACAGATGTAGCTGTTTCTAATTTTTTGCGGAAGTTCATATCCATTAAAAAGCTAGATAGACGTGATAATGTTTGTAAATGAGCATTGTTAGCTCCTTCACTCGCAGCAATCATGAAAAATAAGTGAGCAGGTTGTCCATCAAGAGATTCATAGTTTAGCCCTGCTTTTGAGCGACCAAAAACAATCGCTGGGGTTTTTACTGCACTAGTTTTTGCATGTGGAATCGCAATTCCTTCGCCAATTCCTGTTGTACTTTGTGCTTCACGTGCTAAAATCGCTTCTTTAAATTTGTTACGGTCACTAAGCTTACCTGCTTTGTCTAGTTTTCTAATAAGCTCATCAATGACAGCGTCTTTGGAAGTAGATTGCAGATTTAGTTCTATCGTCTCTGCGGTTAATAAATCAGTGATTTTCATGATGTTCCCTCCTCAGTTTAATACCTCAATTTTTATTTCTGGTAAAAGCTTTTCTAAACTACTTTTATTACATAGATCACTAGAAAACGCAGTTGCGCTCCCTGCAGCAATCCCATATTTAAAAGCTTCAATATAGTCCCCATTTTCAACGTATGAAGCGATAAATCCAGCAACTAGCGAATCTCCAGCCCCTACCGAGTTTTTCAGTTCGCCTTTAGGTACATTGGCGTAAGCTGATACCTCTTTATTAAGCAAAAGCGCACCATCGCTACCTAAAGAAACAATCACGTTTTCCGGTCCCTTTTCTAAAAGCTTCCGCCCATACTTTACCGCGTCTTCTACAGAAGAAATTTCTACATTAAATAATTCTCCTAGTTCGTGCTGGTTAGGTTTAATTAAAAATGGCTGATACGGTAAAATTTCTTCTAGCGCTTTACCTGACGTATCGACAACAAAATAAACGTTATTTTCATTACATTGCGCTGCAATTTTTTGATAAAAATCTGGTGAAATACTTGGCGGCAAGCTTCCGGCTAAAATTAAATAGTCTTCGGCGGTCATTGTTATGATTTTTTCAAAAAGCTCTTGCTCTTTTTCTTTTGAAATGACCGGACCTTGACCATTAACTTCAGTTTCAACCGAAGATTTTAATTTTACATTTACCCTTGTATCTTCATCGACCAAAGTAAAATCTTGCAGTATACCTTCTTTTTTAAGAGAATTGGTGATAAATTCACCCGTAAATCCACCAACAAATCCTAATGCCGTGTTAGTGATCCCGAGTTTCTTTAAAACTCTCGAAACGTTAATTCCTTTTCCACCAGGATAAAATGCCGTTTTTTTTGCTCTGTTTAATCCCCCGAGTTCAACGTTATCAACTTCGACAACATAGTCGACTGATGGGTTTAATGTGCAAGTGAAAATCATGTTGTCACTACCTTTATTGTTGTTTTTTCTATATACGGTGCTAAAATTTCGTCATCTGTCTCATCTGTAATAATTGTGCCCTGTTTTAAATCAGCAACCTTCGCAAACGTTACTTCGTTTAATTTCGTGCGATCACCGAGAATGAACGTTTCTTGAGATAAGTCCATCGCATTCAGCTTAACCATTGCTTCTTCTGGGTCAGGTGTCGTAAAACCATACTCTGTATGAATGGCGTTCACACCGATAAAGCATTTATCGAAACGGTACTGCTTAACACCCTCTAAAGCACCTTTTCCGATTAGGGCTCGTGTTTTTTGCTTTATATAGCCACCGGTGATATAGGTATCTATCCCTCGTTCTAAAAGCTCTTCCAAATGGGTTAAACCGTTTGTGACCACTTTAATTTCTTTCGCTGTGATATGCGGGATCATTTGAAACGCAGTAGTTCCGGCATCTAAATATATGCAATCTCCATCTCTTATAAGAGATGCAGCGTATTGTGCGATTTTATCCTTTTCTTTCAAATTCTTTGTCGCTTTTTCAGTAATACTTAGCTCTTCACCTTTTTGTGCAAGAAGTGAAGCTCCACCATGAACGCGTTTTAATTTCTTCTCATCCTCAAGTTGACTTAAATCTCGACGGATCGTCGATTCTGAAGACGAAGTCGCTTCGACTAATTCATGGAGTTTAACGACTCCTCTATCTTTTAACAAATCTAAAATGATCTGATGTCTTTCTGGAGTAAGCACTTGTAAATCACCTCCGAAGAATGTATGACTAATTGCTTATGAACTAATAATAACGTAAGCCTTTTCAAAAATCAATCATTCTCTTTCAAAAACACTCAAAATCTATTAAATTAATAATAAAACGATCATAAACGGTCACCAAATGTTTAGAAGATCGTTGTATAGAAAAACCTTACTACTATTTAATAGCAGTAAGGTTTTTAAACTACGCACATTCCACTTGCTCTCCCAGCCCTAAAAAGCTCTCAAGGCTAACCTGTCTTTTTTTTAAGAATAATGTTTGAAACCCTCGTCTTTGGTATTTCCTCAAAAACGTAACTCAACCTACAATCGTTACAAATTTATTCTGCTTGATTAATAATTGTTTACGGTCTAACTCTTCTAAAAGTTCTTCATCAAATTTTCCAATAACGTATTCCACAAAAGCTTTAATTTCAATTTTTATGTGATGTTCACTATTTTCAGCAATGTAAGTTAGTGTATCTAATATTGCTAAAAGGATCGATATATCTTTGCTACCGTAATGAATAATTTGATAAAACGTTGTATATAATAGGTGCTCTGTACTTTCTTTTTTCTTCACTAAACGGCACTTTTGCTCGTCATCATAAAACTCAATATAATTTCCACCATTTTGTAGTGCTTCTAGTAGAGAAGTTCTTAAAATAAAAATAACCACAATAAAGGCTATTCCATGAGTATCAAACGTAATTAATACTTTGGAATAACCTTAATTTTATCTTATATTTTTCTAAGCCCACCACATTTCAGTAAGTTGTTCTTTATAAAGTGATTGTTTTAATAATGAGATGGCTTTCTTTAAACCTTCATCGGTTGAAGCGAGCATGTCTTCATTTTCAATCGATAGAACGTAATCATTACCTACTGCCCTAAGTGCACTAATCATGTCTTTCCATATTTTTTCATCATGACCGTAACCGACAGACCTGAACGTCCAAGAACGGTCGAGTATTTCACTGTTCTTTGTTAATCACTACTCAGCTCTGCTGTACTATTACGGATTACTAATGTTGGATCAAATATTACTTGATCTTGAACCTCTTCCTCTTTTTTAGTTATTTTATCTATTAAAATTTCGAGACCTCTTTTACCTATTTCGTACGCCTGAACATCAACAGAGGTTAATGGCACTCGGAAATCCTCAGAAAATGGAATATTATCCGAACCTACAATAGAAATATCTTCAGGTATTCTAAGCCCCTCTTCTAAAATAGCTTTTGCAACTTCAAACGCAATAATATCCATCCCAGCATAAATTGCTGTTGGTCTATCTTTATTTTTTATAATTTCTTTTGTTATGCTTTTGACTTTTTCAAAATTATATTCACTATCTATAATCCACTCATTAGGTACGGGGAGATTTCTACTCTTCATTACCTCAAGGAATGCCCTTTCTCGTTCCTTTGTATTTTGCCTTTCACCACCAATAAATGCAATTTTTTTATGACCTAATTGAAGTAAATATTCTGTTGCCAAAGTCCCTACTTTATAGCTATCTACATAAACTTTACTTCCAGGGTAATTTTTAGGAGCTCGGTTTATAAGTACTGTCGGAACATTTTCTTTTTTCAATAATTCAAGTGATTTAGAATCACTATTATCAATAGTTGCTAATACAACTCCATCTACACCCTGATCTAAAATGGATTCTATCAGCTTATACTCCACTTTTTCATCATCTGAAGTCGTACTTAACAAAATATTAAAACCAGAGGTTAAAGCAAAGTCTTCAATACCCTTTATCATTAATGGATAAAATGGATTTGTTATTTCAGTAACCATAACTCCTATTAATTTTTTTTCTTTTCCTTTTAAACTTCTTGCAATACGATTGGGTCTATAATTTAACTCTTTAATAGCTTCCTCAACCTTAACTTTTAGTTCGGTACTTACAAATTTATTGTCGTTTATAACAGCTGAGACAGTGGCTATTGAAACTCCTGCTCTTTTTGCTACTTCTTTCATACTAGTCATTTGGAAAATCCTTTCTAAAAATGATAGAAAAAATACATAGCGTTTCACTCAAACGTCCTTATTGAAAATAATGATAAAATACACCAAAAATTAATGTTGAAACAATAGTTATTACTAAGCCAATTATGGTTTCATATGGTATTAACCTTAATCTCTCAATAATTTGCATATTTACACATGCCTGAGTCACATGGAAAAATGGGCTGTGAGGCAAGTGATCCAAAGCAATTGAACTTGCATGTATCATTGCAGCTCCCGCAATTGCATGGATCCCTAATTCTAATAATATAGAACTGAAAATACTACTTGCAATCACCGTAGCGGATGTAGCTGTACCAGTAGCAGCCGACATCATTACCCCTGAAAAAGGGGCTATTAAGTAGTCAGGACCATTAACAAATTCAACGATATTTAAAATAAAATCTTTAAACTCTGAATTTGAAATGATTCCACTTAGTGTCCCAGTTCCAATTAATAGAACAGAGACACCCGACATTTTTTCTAATCCTACAATTGTATAGTTAATAAATTCCTTTTCTTTTCTCATAGCTATAGTTCCAATTGCACCACATAAAGGTAAAATAATTAATGGATCAATTGAAATCTTAAACAGTGGTTGAACTAATAGTATAACTATAACAGCGCCAGGACCAATAATTGATCTGTAAAAGGTAGGTAACTCTTTTTGAAAACTATTTGTTTCTG